>NZ_JBQCWY010000083.1:0-9770 GCF_051956955.1 Neisseria sp. P0021.S005
GAGAGCGTGTAACGTTTGCCATTCATAAAGAAAAAAAGCAGTTTGCAGAAGCTCAGGTCGAAACGGTTTTAAAACCTTCTTCCGAACGCATTGAGCCAGCTTGTTGCTATTTTGATACATGTGGCGGCTGTTCGCTTCAACATGTTTCTTTCGGAGCGCAAGTTGCGTTAAAGCAACGGATTTTGGAAGAGCAGTTGGAACGGATAGGTAAGGTCAAGCCGGAAATAATTTTACCTCCTTTATATGGTTACTCCTGGTATTATCGCGATAGAGCGCGTTTAAGTGTTTCGGTGGATAAACAAGGCCGTCTGAACCTCGGTTTTCAGGCCAAAAAAAGCCATGATGTCGTCAATATCCGCCATTGCCATATTTTGCCTAAGCATGTGTCCGATAGATTGCCTGATGTCCGCAATTTGCTGCAAAAGCTGCATGATGACGGTGTAAAAGTGAAATTTGTTGAGTTTTATTGCGGGAAAAATGTGACAGCGCTCAACATTCGTTTCATAAATCAACCGTTTGGACAAATATTAAGCGAATTGCGTAATTGGTTTGATAATATATTGTCGGGTGCTGAAAAGGCATGGCAAATATGGTTGCAGGATCATGCCGAGTCCTTGCCGTTTTATCCCGAGAATGCTCCTGCTCTGAACTATAATTTTGCTCAATTTGATGTAGAAATGCCTTACAAACCCGGTGATTTTACGCAGATTAATGCGCAGCTGAACGAAGTGATGGTGGCAAGGGCGGTCAGACTTTTAAACCCTCAAAAAGGGGAGCGGATTGCCGATCTGTTTTGCGGTTTGGGCAATTTTAGTTTGCCGCTGGCGAAAAGTGGCGCATCGGTTGTCGGTATTGAAGGCGCTTATTATTTGGTAGATAGGGCAAGGGAAAATGCCCGCCTGAATCGTTGTGCCGAGAATATGACGTTTTCTGTTGCCGACTTGTTCGATACCGATGAAAAAACTGTTGAGTCATGGGGAAAATTTGACAAGATGCTACTGGATCCGCCGAGAAGTGGGGCTTATGCTGTTGTCAAATCGCTACATAAGCCATTTTTACCTCAGAAGATAGTGTATGTTTCGTGTAATCCATCAACATTTGCACGAGATGCCGGTGTCTTGGTTGATAAGGGTTATAAGTTTAAGGCAGCGGGAATCATGAATATGTTTGCACAAACCTCGCATGTTGAATCCATTGGTGTGTTTGAGTTGTAAATTGGTATCAAGTCCTTTATGTGAGTAGGGTTTTTAATGTAAAAATGAGTGCATTCATGTTATCATCATTCGTTTGGGGAATTAATAACGTTGAAGTTGCGTGTAAAGCAACAGATGTTAATAAATGCAGCTTGCAGCACAAGACCGGGAGGTGTTCTTGAACTATCAACTTTTAACTATTTTTTTGCTGGTGCTTTTTTTGCTGGTGTTGTTTTTTGTTCGTCATAAACAAAGTAACAATTCAGACAAACAAAGCGCACATGCATCAAAAAGCGGCCGTACATCTGCTGCTCATACAGCCTCCTCTGAGGATGGAAACGACTGGATTGAGAAAGTCAACCAGACAGTTTCCAATGCGGATAATCAAGACTGGGAATGGGGCGGAAGCGGCTCAAACGATGCAACGGCTTCTGTTTCCGCACAAGAAGTCGATCCGCTGACCGAATATCAGGTTTATAAACAGTTCGGCTATGAAAGTAAAGCAGCGGAGTCTTTGGCCGGTTATCTCAATACCTTGGAAGACGGCGCTCCAGAAAAACTGGTTCATGAATTGATTGGTTTGAATCTGCGAGTTGGCAATATCGACATGCTGGCGGATACGCTTGAGCGTCATAGTACTTCCCTTTCTGAAGACAGCGTAGCCGAATACCTGAAAGCCGGTCTGGCTTTGGATTCTACTAACCTGCGCCTGCGTGTTTTCGCCGAGCATCATCTTGGTTGGAATATGCAGGAAGTGGACCGTCAAATTGGCGAACAAAGCGGTTTGGAAGTTGCTTCCGACGAGCATATTGCCTTTGAGAACGACTCGATTGAACGCATTGTCGTTCCAGGTATGGGTAAACGTGCGCCTATCGTATTAGGCAAGAAAGATTTTGGTGAAATTAGCCCTGAAGAGATGGGTGCGGTTATTGGTTTTGCCAAACCGGAACGTAGTGCAAAAATCCTGAAAGATAAGATCAGCTACGAGACTGCTTTGCATCAATACAATAAAGCAATCCAAACTTCTGCGAAGCCTGCTGGTCTCATTATCGATGCCTTGCGTCTGGATTATCAGAATGAAGAAGTAGGGCAGTTTGCCAAGCATCTGTGGAAGCTTTACCACTCTTTGGGTCAATATGGCCGTCAAGTAAAAGAACGTATGCTTGGCTGGGGTTATAGCCTTGGTTATCACGAAATTTTTGATGATTTGGAAAAAGGGCCGTCTGAACAGCAAATTAAAGAGATTGGCTTAAAGCGCGGTTATATTCAGCCAAGTTCTTTGCAGATGAAAGCCAAATATCGTGAGTTGGTTCAAAAAGACTCTTCAGTTATCAGTGCCAGCTCTTCACCTGCTGATGAAGCTCTGAAAGAAGTGGAATCTTTGTTGGCCTACGGTCAGTTGGATTTGGCCATCGGTACTTTGGAACAGGCTGTTTTGCAGTATCCTCAAGAATCGCAGTTGTACATTATCTTGTTTGATTTGTACGAACGCGTTGAAGATTGGGGACGTTTGGAACAATTTCTGCGCTTGTTGCGTGAACGTGTTGTCAGCCTGCCTGAAGAGGTTGTCTTGGCAATGAGCCGTCTCTTGCAACGAATGAACCAATATTCAAAAAAATAAGATAATCGTAGAAAGTACGAGTGATGAATAATCATTTACCAAAAATTAAAACCATACGGGTTATGTTACAGGAGATGGGTGAGCAACAGCAGGCGGTATTCCGTATGGCATTTAAAATGCACAATACGACGAATTACGTCATCGTTTCCCCTGATTCTGATGAAAAACCGGATTTGGTATTGGTTGATACCGATACTCCGGCAGGTGTAGAAGCTTGGAAAGAGTCGAAGAAAACTTATCCGGAAGTGCCTGTGGCGATGTTTTCTTCCGAGTTGCCGACAGTAACGACTCCTTATTTGGCTAAGCCGGTCAAATTTGATACCTTGTTTCCTGTTTTGCGCAGCCTGGCTCAAGGCGGCAATGTTTTTGAGCCGTCTGAGCAACAAGCGGCCGAAGAGAATAAAAGACAATCAAATTCCGATGGCACAAGAAAAGCAACCATTCGCCGATTTAATCCAAATAAAGGCTTGTTGGGTGCGCTGAAATTTGCCAGTCAAGGACACCAAGATCTTGCCGTCCTGCATGAAGGTAAGCCGATATTAATCGTGTTTCCTAGTATCCAGCGAGTACTGTTGACAGTTAGTGCCAATGAGTTGGAGAAATTGTGTAAGAACGATAACTTGGCTGTCGTGTGTAAGGCTGTTCCTGATAATCCTCAATGGAAAGAAAAAGCCAAAGTCACCATTATGTCATGCTTGTGGCAAATGGCTATTTGGACTGCATCAGGCCGTCTGATTTATCCGATGACGCCGCAAACTGTCTTTACACTCAAGCGTTGGCCAAATTTAACCCGTTTGGCACATGTTCCGGAATCTATGCGTCTGTCGGCATTTCTGACGAAAACATCTGTTAATCTGAATGTTCTCTATAAAGTCATGCCTTTGGAGATGCCTGATATTTTGAATTATTTATCGGCAACATATATGACAGGCTTTTTGGCGACAGATACAGAGTTTGCAACTGATGCGCACAATGCGCCTTCGTTGAACGAACAGATTGATGTGAATAGCAAAGACGTACCTGAAACAGCAATGAGCAAAGAGGCTCAAAAAATTGCCGGTCCGTCTAAAGAACAACCTCGTGGCCTGTTGCAACGCCTGATGCGTAAGTTGCTGGGCAAATCGTAAAGGACACGTCATGAAAGAAAATAAAATTATCTTTACCGGTCCTGTCGGCGTAGGTAAAACCACTGCAATTTCAGCTTTATCTGATGAACCACCGGTTCAAACCGATGCATCTGCATCTGATATGACACTTGTCCGCAAGGGGTACACAACTGTAGCAATGGACTACGGTGTCATTCATTTGGATGAGGAAACTAAGGTTCACCTTTATGGTACGCCTGGTCAGGAGCGTTTTAATTTCATGTGGGAAATTCTGAGCCAAGGCAGTATGGGCTTAGTGCTTCTTTTGGATAATACAAGAAGCAATCCATTGAAAGACTTGCAATTCTTCTTGGATGCATTCCGGGAGTTGCTGAAAAAAGCACCTCTGGTTGTAGGGGTAACGAAGATGGATATCCGATCTTTACCAAGCGTGGATGTTTATCAAAAATATTTAGCACAGAATAATTTTAATGTACCGGTTTTTGAGATTGATGCGCGTCGAGAAGACGATGTAAAACAATTGGTTACTGCCATGTTGTTCTCAATTGACCCCGGATTAGAGGTATAAGATGGAAGCGACACTCTCTTTACAAGCAAATTTATATCCTAAGATTACACCGGCGGGTGCGTATTATGCTGTTTCAAGTGATACGCCCAGTGCCAGCAGAACTTTATTGTATGGTCTGTTGCGTGCAGAGCCGTCTGAAACCATCAGCAGCGAAAAAATCTTGGCGTGGGCGGATACCAGCGACATCAATACCGCTTTGAACCTGCTATACCGCCTCCAACGCTTAGAATTTTTGTATGGTGATGAAGAAATCAGCACAGACGATATCCATTTGACTGACGAGCAATTGCCTACATTATTGGAACAGTTGTCCAATTCTGGCAAAGCTTTATTGGCTGATGAAAACGGTTTGTATTTTGCCAATGCCAATTTCCATCACGAGGCTGCGGAAGAGTTGGGTCTTTTGGCGAGCGAAGTGGCCAAAATGGAAGACAATCACCGTCTTTTGATTCGCAATAACCTGCATATCAATAATAGCGCATGGGGTATTTGTGATCCTTCAGGCCAAAGTGAATTGACCTTTTTCCCGCTGTATATTGGCATGACCAAGCTGATTTTGGTAATTGGCGGAATGCCTGACTTAAATAAAGAGGCTTTTGTTACTTTGGTTAAAGTGCTGTACCACCGATACGGCAGCCGTTGATTTTTGCCTGACCGATATTTATTTTAGAATGGAGCGACTATGCAACAACTATTAATCTCTGTATTAAGCGATTTGAACAATACCTCTGCTGATATCACTGCTTCTGCAGTTATTTCTACGGACGGCCTGCCGATCGCAACCATGCTGCCTTCCCACTTGAATGCAGATCGTGTAGGTGCGATGTCGGCAACGCTTCTGGCATTGGGCAATCGTTCCGTACATGAGTTGGCTTGCGGTGAGTTGGATCAGGTAATGGTTAAAGGTAAAAATGGCTATATTCTGTTGAGTCAAGCAGGTGAAAATGCAGTGTTGGCATTGATGGCAAAAGAAAGCGGTAAATTGGGCTTGATTTTGTTGGATGCGAAACGTGCGGCCAAACAAATTGCTGAAATCTTATAAAAGTTTTATAAATTAAAAAGATATAAAAATATTTTTGTTTTTATATAGATTGTTTCTTGACAGGTTTCTGATATTTTCTATATAATTTCATCTTTAATTCCCCGATAGCTCAGTCGGTAGAGCGACGGACTGTTAATCCGCAGGTCCCTGGTTCGAGCCCAGGTCGGGGAGCCAGATTTGAAAACCACCATCTTGTATGGTGGTTTTTATTTTATCTATTGGTTAATATTTTAAGATATTTTGATGATAATTGATTAAATGATTACACTTAATTCATCAGCCTTTATAGGAACAAATTATTAAAGTGCCATCACAACCATCCATGTGAAAAGTGGAAAAGAGTTTTGGAAAGCTATAAATCGTAGCAATCCAAAAGATAAAACAATTTATGAAGTAAAATAATTTATGAAAGGTTAAAAATGATTTACTCAGCAAAGCTAAAAAAATGGATGAAACAATTGAGGAATTTGCATATTTTTCTATAGAAAATAACGATCTATATTGTTTCCTTAATTGTTGTCCAATGGCTATTGAAGTGAATAAAGTTTACAATGTGGAACTTGACTATTTCATTATTGATGAGTTTATATTGGAAGAGGTTAATACAGATGAATCTGTTATTATTCCTTTTGAAAGAATAGGTGATAGTACACAATATAAGATAACAGGTAGGCTAGATGGCAATACATTTACAGCTGGAAATATTTGCTTTGAAGATGATGCTCTTCAATTAGAATATTCTTATTTAGATGGCAGATTAATTACTTTAACTGTATGGAGATTAAGTATATCCGTAATTTCTGAAAGAATATAATCGTTATATTTTCTAAGAAAATTATTGTCTATATAAACCGTGCCGTCTGAAAAAATCCCAATTTTCAGACGGCTTGAGACCTTAGTAAAAAAACTAAGTTTTTACCCAGGCATTTAGGGAATTCCTTATAAGAATCTTCTTTCAGCAAACCGAACAAACTATGATCAACAAATACATCGACCGATTCCTTTTGTTAAAGCTGGAGAAAGTGATTGATTGGCAGCGGTAGGCTGTTTTTAAAAGAAAATATGCTGTCAGACTTTGCCTTTCTTTCGCCAAACTGATAAACTGTTTGCCATTATTTTTGGCCGGGGCATAAATTTTTCATGAAAGACGCAGAGCAGAGTAGTTGTTATACCGCTTCTTCCCTTTATCTATGCCCGAAATTTGGCAGTCTGTCCGTTTTAAGCGGAACGGCTGCCTTTTTGTATTTTAAAGGAACGCAATCATTATGGATTTCAGTTGGTTGGCCGAGCCGCATACTTGGATAGGCTTTGCCACGCTTCTGGTTTTGGAAGTTGTTTTAGGTATTGATAACCTTGTTTTCGTAGCAATTTTGGCAAACAAGGTCAAACCGTTGCAACGGGATAGGGCGCGGATAACGGGCTTGGGTTTGGCTGTCGTTATTCGGATTTTTATGCTGGGCTTCATGGCACACATCATGACACTGACACGCCCTTTGTTTGAGCTGGGTGGTCTGGAGATTTCCGGCAAAGACATGATTATGTTTGCCGGTGGTATTTTCCTGCTTTATAAAGCGACTACCGAGCTGCACGAACGCCTTGAAGGCCACAATCAATTTGCGGTTGCTGAAGGACAGAAGAAGCATTCTTCTTTTTGGGGTGTTGTGGCGCAAATTTTGATTTTGGATGCGGTTTTCTCTATCGATTCTGTTATTACAGCAGTGGCGATGGTGGATCATATTGTGGTGGCAATGGGTGCGGTTGTTGTGGCGATGACGGTGATGATTTCCGCCAGTAAACTGTTGACTGCCTTTGTGGACAAGCATCCGACCGTTGTGATGTTGTGTTTGGGTTTCTTGTTGATGATTGGTTTCAGCCTGATTGCGGAAGCCTTCCATTTCCATATTCCGAAAGGCTATTTGTATGCGGCGATCGGCTTCTCGATTTTGATCGAACTGTTTAATCAGGTTTCGCAAAAGAATGCCCGCAAAAATGACTACATCAGCACTTCTTGGCGTAAGCGCACCGCTGAAAATGTGTTGGGTATGATGGGTATCCGCGAAAGCATTTTGGCAAAAGCAGGCGATAATGGCGGCGATGACGAGCATTTTGAAGAAAACGAAAAATCCATGATTCGCAGCGTGCTGACTTTGGCGGAGCGTCCGATTATGGGCGTGATGATTCCGCGTCGGGAAATCGAGAAATTGGATATTTCCCAAAGTCGGGAAGAACAAAATGCGCAATTGAAAAATACACCGTATAGCCGTTTGTTGGTTGTCGGTAAAGCAGGTGTAGATGAGCCTTTGGGCTATATCAGTAAAAAAGATTTGCTGAACCAGCTGCTTGAATCCGGAGAAATCAATATTCAGACGGCCTTGCGCCAGCCATTAATTTTGCCGGACAGTACGACGGCGTTGAATGCGATTGAATTGTTCCGTCAAAGCAGCGCGGATTATGCGTTGGTGGTGGACGAGTTTGGCGCGGTGCTGGGTATGGTGACCATGAAAGATTTGTTGGAAACCATTGCCGGTGAATTCCCCGAAGAGTTTGAGCGTGAGGAAGAAGAAGCTGCTCCGGCCAGTCAGGATGAAACGCTGTCTGTGGATGGTGCATTGGAGTATGTGGAATTGGCTTCTCAGTTAAATCTGCCTGCTCAAGAGGAAGACGCCGATTTTCATACCGTTGCCGGCTTGATTATGGAAGAATTGCAAAGTATTCCTGATGTGGGCGACTTCATCGATTACCATGGCTGGCGTTTTGAAGTGGTTGAGAAGGACGGACAACGGATTGCCCGTGTAAAAATCAATCGTTTGCCGGAAGAAGAATAAGTAAAAGCTAATATAGTAAAGGCCGTCTGAAAATGTCCAGACGGCCTTTTTATTTATCCGACTTTAGTTACCGTAATGTCCCGAGCCTAAAATTCGGTGTGAATGTGCGCCGGTTGCATGGTAGGGATTGCTCGGAACTTGATTGCACCAACAGGCTGCAAGCCAGGCAAAAGCGGCAGCTTCGACCCATTGCGGGTCAAGATGGAGCTTGGCTGTGCTGTGCAATTTGGTGTCGGGAGAAAACAGGGTTTCCAAGTCTTGCATCAAAACCGGATTGCGGATGCCGCCGCCGCAGATGTAAAGATTATGAATCGCCGGAGCAGCTTGTTTGGTCGCGTCAAAAATGGTTTGTGCGGTATAAAAGACCAATGTGCGTATCACATCTTCCGGCTTTTCATTACCTTTCAGACGGCCTTGAAGCCAGCTTAGGGAAAACAACTCTCGGCCTGTACTTTTGGGATAAGGGCGGCTGAAATAAGGATGGTCGAGCAGGGAAGCGAGCAGGTCGGGGAGGATTTTGCCTTGTGCGGCTTTTTCCCCGTTTTTGTCGTAAGGCTGCTGCCAGATATGTTGCATCCATGCATCCATCAGCATATTGCCGGGGCCGGTATCGAAGCCGAAAGAAGGGCTGTCGGGCGGGAGGATGCTGATATTGGAAATGCCTCCAATGTTGAGTACGGCTCGGGTTTCATTCGCATCTCGAAACAGCGCTTCGTGAAAGGCTGGGACGAGGGGTGCACCTTGACCGTTGCAGGCAAGGTCGCGGCTGCGAAAGTCGCCGACAGTGAAAATGCCGGTCAGTTCAGCTAACAGGGAGAGGTTAACCAGTTGAATGCTGTAACCGTATTCAGGCGCATGGCGGATGGTTTGTCCGTGGCAGCCGATTGCGGCAATGTCTTTGGCCGACAGGTTTTGTTCTGCCAATAGTTGTTGGACGGTTTGGGTGTATAGGCGGCTGAGTGTTTGCGCCAGGATATTGCTTCTGTGCAATTCATTTTCGCCTATGTCTTGTAGTGCCAACAATTCTTGGCGCAGGCCGTCTGAATAGGGTAGAAAGCTGTGGGCAACGGCTCGTTGCCATTGCTTGCCCTGCATTTGAATCAGTACGGCATCGGCACCGTCCATGCTGGTTCCGGACATGATGCCGATATAGTATTGGGGTTGCATTTCGGTTACAGAAAGAGAAGGTAAAGCGACATTTTAACGCCTTTTGACGTTTTTACGGGAATTTCGGCATTTAATGTAAATAGTTGGTGCAAGAAAGATTACAAAGAGGTTAAAATAACGTGACTCAACATGTTTTCCAAAAGGAAACTTTCCATGGCTCAAACTCAGTCGAGTGCGAACTTGAAGCTGATTAATACGGTTTTTGCCGCTATGCTTGTGAGCATGGTCGGCTATTTTATTTATTGGGG
>NZ_JBQCWY010000084.1:0-9696 GCF_051956955.1 Neisseria sp. P0021.S005
CCGTAGAACAAAAAGCACAAATTGTTAAAGATTTCCAACGCAAAGAAGGCGATACCGGCTCTTCTGAAGTACAAGTCGCTCTGTTGACTTTCCGCATCAACGACCTGACTCCTCACTTCAAAGCCAACCCTAAAGACCACCACAGCCGTCGCGGCCTGTTGAAAATGGTTAGCCAACGTCGTCGCCTATTGTCTTACCTGCGTCGTACTCAGCCTGATACTTACCGTACACTGATTACCCGCCTGGGTCTGCGTAAATAATTTATGCTTAAATCAACACCGCCTTCGGGCGGTGTTTTTTATTAACATACCGATGCCGTCTGAAACACAGGCCCACGCTCTGTGTTATACTTCCACACGCTTAAGCAGCAAGGCTTAAACTTCCAATCACTCCTTAAAGCTCCCATCAAAGCGAGAATCTGAATTGTCTGTTCATTCCATGTTGCACTCAGGAAAATTTTGGCTGAAATCCCTGGTTTTCAGCATTGCCGTGCTTTTATGCCTCGCGGCGGTATTGAGTGCCTTAATGTTCCGCATATTCAATACAGAAAACATCGACGCATTCATACAGAAAAACTTTTCTGCCCATGGCTGCCAAGTCAAATACAACGCCAATATCAGCAGAAAATGGCTACCGCGCCCTACGCTGATTTTAAAAGACCTCAGCCTTTCCTCTTCCGAACCTGACACGCCGACGCTGAACATCGCTGAGTCCGAAATGGGCTTTGGTTGGAGCAGCCTATGGTCGGATGCGCCCATACTTGAGAAATGGATTCTTTTAAACCCGACACTGACACTGGACTCAAAACACCATCTGCCCGCCTGCCTGCAACAAGACCCATCGTCAAAAGAAAGTTTTCAGCTCAACCGCATCATCATCAATAACGGCAGCATCCGTTACCACAATAAAGAACAAGATATTGCCTTAAACGATCTGCAATTTTCCCTGCGCAGAGCCGATTCAGACGGCCGTCCATTCGATATCAGCGGCACACTGCAAAACATAGGCAACCCCATCAGTTGGCAAGGGGCCGGCCATCTTGTACAAGATGATGCCGGCTGGAGCGTTCCCGCCCTCAAATTAAACCTGCAAACCGTATTACTCAAAAACAAGCTGGATGCCCAAATCGCAGGCAGCCTTAATTGGCAAAACCAAACCGCCCTTTTCCGCGACTTCAATCTGCAAGCTGAAAGCGGCTATCAAAACTTGCATATCAACGCACGCTCGCCCCTCTTGCAGTTTAAAAACGGCTATTTGCACCTCAACACACTCAACGGCGCATTGACCGCCGGCAGTGAAAACAACCAATGGGACGGTTCATTCAAACTGGACAAAGCCAACCTCTACGCAACCGTTTTGACCGCCGCCAATTTTGAACTCAAAGGCAGCCATAAAAACGACCGACTCCAAACCAACTTTACCTTTTCCAGCCCATTGGTTTGGCAAAAAGGCAAAGGCATTGATGCGCCCAAACTGCACCTCAGCACCCTGCAAGACACCATCAACCGCCTTCCCCGCCCCCGATTCATCAGTACACTCGAAGGACAGGCCAATTTCAGCCTCAATACATGGGAAGGCCGTCTGAAAGGCGCATTTGACAGACAAGCCCTCGCCTTGGCCTTTAAATACCAACGCGATGCCCAGCCGCGCCCGCACCTTGACGCCGGTATCGCCTTACAAAAACTCAATCTGACCCCTTACTTGGAAGATCTGAAAACCCAGCCATCACTGAATCTTCCTTCCCTGCTGGCCAAATCCTGGTTGCCCGACATTGAGGCCAACCTCCAAATCGGCAGCATTCAAACTGCCGGTCTGCAATTAGAAAACATCGAATCCCTGCTCACCGCCGATAAAGAACATATAGCCCTACACCGTTTCAAAGCCGGGCTTTATGGCGGCAAAACCGAGGGAGGCCTGAGTATTGCGGCAACCCAACCTGCTTCCTACCACCTTCAGCAAAACGCAAAAGGCATACAAATTCAGCCGCTGCTGCAAGACCTGTTCGGTTTCCACAGCTTCAGCGGCAGCGGCGACGCCGTTATCGACATTAAAACTACCGGCAATGACCGTGCCCAAATGATACAAGCCTTAAACGGCAGCCTGCTTCTCGATATTACCAACGGTGCATGGCACGGCATCGATATGGACAGCATTCTGAAAAACGGCATCTCTTCGGAAAAAATCGACAACAGCAACCTCAAAACCCCTTTCCATCATTTCATCCTCAATAGCGAAATCGAGAAAGGCATCAGCCATCATATCAACACCGAACTGTTTTCTGACAGCCTGCACGTTGTCAGCAGCGGCTATACCGATTTAAATACCCAAAAGCTATCGGAAAACCTGCTTATAAGCAACGTACTGCAACCTAAAAACAAACCGATTCCCCTCAAAATCGGCGGTACCGTACAAAACCCTTCCATTACCCTCGATTACAGCCGCTTAACCAATGGCATGAACACACCTGCAGAAAAACAAAAAGCCCTGCAAGAAACCATACAAGAACAATGGAAGTGGCTCAAACCACGCTAAATTTTCAAATTAAAGGCCGTCTGAAACCCAAAAAGTTTCAGACGGCCTTTTAACAGATACATTGTCAGAATAAGATGTTTATTGGGGAATGACCATATACACAATCAGTGCAACAATGATGGCAAACCATATGGCCAACATTATCAAGCCTTTTTTGGAGAGTTTTCTTTTTCTCCAATCGAGCTTCAATATTTCTACCGTACCCTCAAACATAGACCCAATTATTTCCATCAATATTTGAAGTAGAAATTCCAATAAATCCGACATCTACAAACCCAAACGCTCCCAAATCTGATCGATTTTGGCCGTAACGGCAGGGTCTTTTTTGATCACACGCCCCCATTCGCGGTCGGTTTCACCCGGCCATTTGTTGGTCGCATCCAAACCCATTTTGCCGCCGAGTCCGCTGACAGGGCTGGCGAAGTCGAGATAATCGATGGGCGTATTTTCTACCAAAACAGTGTCGCGTACAGGGTCCATGCGCGTGGTGACCGCCCAGATGACTTCTTTCCAGTCGCGCACGTTCACATCGTCATCAACCACGATGATGAATTTGGTGTACATAAATTGGCGCAGGAACGACCAGCAGCCCATCATCACGCGCTTGGCGTGTCCGGCGTACTGTTTTTTCATACTCACCACCGCCATGCGGTAGGAGCAGCCTTCGGGCGGCAGGTAAAAATCAGTGATTTCAGGGAACTGCTTTTGCAAAAGCGGTACGAACACTTCGTTCAATGCCACGCCCAAAACGGCGGGTTCATCGGGCGGTTTACCTGTGTAGGTGGAGTGGTAAATCGGGTTTTCGCGCATGGTGATGCGCTCGACCGTGAACACGGGGAAATGGTCCTGCTCGTTGTAATAGCCCGTGTGGTCGCCGTATGGGCCTTCCAACGCGGTTTCGTTCGGATGGATGACGCCTTCCAGCACGATTTCAGCGCGTGCGGGCACTTGCAAATCATTGCCGATACATTTCACCAGCTCCGTCCGCGAACCGCGCAACAGTCCGGCAAATTGGTATTCGCTCAAGGTATCGGGAACGGGCGTTACCGCGCCCAAAATGGTGGCAGGGTCGCAGCCAAGCACGACGGCGACGGGATACGGCGTATCGGGATTGAGTTTGCGGAATTCCTGATAATCCAACGCGCCGCCGCGATGCGACAGCCAACGCATAATCAGCTTATTTTTGCCGATTAGTTGCTGACGGTAAATACCGAGATTTTGGCGTTTTTTGTTTGGTCCGCGCGTAACGGTCAAGCCCCACGTTACCAGTGGCGCAACGTCTTCCGGCCAGCAATGCTGAATCGGAAGTTTATACAAATCAACGTCCTCACCTTCCCGCACGATTTCCTGACACGGCGCATTTTTCACCACGTTCGGCGCCATGCTCCAAATGTCTTTCAGCAACGGCAGTTTAGAAAATGCGTCTTTGATGCCTTTAGGCGGTTCGGGTTCTTTCAGATACGCCAACGTCTGCCCGATTTCACGCAGCTTGGACACACTGTCCGCACCCATGCCCAGTGCCACGCGTTCGGGCGTGCCGAACAGATTCGCCAAGACGGGATAATCATAACGCGTACCATCAGGCTTAATCGGGTTTTCAAACAACAACGCCGGCCCTTCGGCACGCAGCACGCGGTCGGCGATTTCGGTCATTTCCAAATGCGGCGACACCGGATGCTGAATGCGCTTGAGTTTGCCATCAGCTTCCAATCCGGCGATAAATTCTCGCAGATCTCTGTATTTCATGATTTCATTTTCCTGAACAGTCCGTCTGAAAACAGACTGCCATTTCGGGTTTGAAAGATAAACCAGCGGCTATTGTACCTGCCAAATCTGTTCAAATCCCAACTTTCCACGCCCGAATTTCTAGATTTTTTGCAAACTACCGTCAAATTTAAACAATATCTGCTTGTGATTGCTTTCAGACGGCCTTATCTTTGGTAAAATTCCAACTTAATCCAGTCATCAATCAATATTTATCGTGGGACGGCGGCCATGTTTGCAATTTTAGAATCTTTTTTCGTTGAATACGGCTATGCGGCCGTGTTTTTCGTTTTGGTTATTTGCGGCTTCGGCGTGCCGATTCCTGAAGATTTGACGCTGGTAACCGGCGGTGTGATTTCCGGCCTGGGTTATACCAACTCGCATATTATGTTTGCCGTCGGCATGCTCGGCGTATTGGTAGGCGACGGCTTTATGTTTGCGGCCGGCCGGATTTGGGGACAAAAAATCCTTAAATTCAAACCGATTGCGCGCGTGATGACACCCAAACGCTATGCCCAAGTACAGGAAAAATTCGACAAATACGGCAACTGGGTTTTATTCGTCGCCCGTTTCCTGCCCGGCCTGCGTACTGCCGTTTTCGTGACCGCTGGTATCAGCCGCAAGGTTTCCTACCTACGTTTTATCCTGATGGACGGCTTGGCCGCGCTGATTTCCGTTCCGGTTTGGATTTATCTGGGCGAATACGGCGCACGCAATACCGACTGGCTGATGAAAAAAATGCATAGCCTGCAATCCGGTATCTTTACCGTACTGGGCATCGGCGCAGTCATCGTCGGCTGGATTTGGTGGAGAAAACACCGCCGCCACACCTTCTTCCGTGAAAAATTACACGAAAAACGCGCGGCAAAAGCAAAAAAACAAACCAATCAATAAACCATTCCAGGCCGTCTGAAACACTTCTCCGCTTTCAGACGGCCTCAATCATTCATCAGAAACACCATGAAACAAAAAATCTTCGTCCTCTACACCGGTGGTACCATCGGCATGACCCAAAGCAGCGCCGGCCTGCGTCCCGATACCGCTCTCGTCGATAAAGCCCTCGCCCCCTTTTCAGACGGCCTTGATTTCGAATGGCACGTTTGTCAGCCGCTCATCGATTCTTCCGCGGTAACGCTGCAAAACCAACGCGACTGGCTGGAGCTTATTATCGCCAAACTGCCTGACTATGACGGCATTTTGGTGTTGCACGGCACGGATACCATGGCATACACCGCCAACCTCTTCGCCCTTTCGCTGCAAGGTTTGGACAAACCCGTTATCCTGACCGGCTCGCAATGGCCTTACGATGCCGCCAACAGCGATGCGCCACGCAACCTGGCCACTGCCGTTTCCGCTTTCTCGCTCAAGCTCAAACAAGTGGCGATTGCCTTTGACGGCAAGCTCTTCCCCGCCGTCGGCAGCAGTAAAGTCAGCACCGAGACTGCCGCTGGTTTTGACAACCTGCATTTTGGCGCGCTCGCCGAATGGGAGGAAAACAAAGGTTGGCACAATATCCGTATCGCCCCGACCCAACATTCAAACGACCTCAATCCGCGTCTTCCAAATCCTGAAGCCAAAGTTTCCGTCCGCACGCTGATTCCCGGTTATGCCGCGCAAGAACTTTCAGACGACCTGCCCCACCTTTGCGCCCAAGCCCTGATTCTGCAAAGCTACGGCCACGGCAATGCGCCGAGCAACGATGCGTTTGTCCGAGCTGTCCAAGCCTTTACGCAACAAGGCAAATTGCTGCTCAACATCAGCCAAGTACCGCAAGGTTGCGCCGCTGCCGTCTATGCCCAAGGCGATGCTTTGCGTCAGGCAGGTATCATCAACGGTGGCAAATGCAATCTCGAAACCGCCACTGCGCTGATGACCCTTGCCGTATCCCATGACTGGAATGCGGATAAGGTGCAACAAGAATTGCGACAATTAAATCTGCTGTAAACCGCCATTTAACATGACTTTCACCGACACCCACTGTCATCTTGCCGACCCTAAACTTGCCAACACGCTGCCTGCCGTGCTTGCCGAAGCGCAAGCCGCCGGCGTGGCGCGTTTCATCGTACCGGCTACGTCCCCCAAGGATTGGCACTCCGTTGCGCAGTTGGAAAGGCTGTCTGAAAACATCCATATCGCTTTGGGCATTCATCCGTGGTTTTCAGACGGCCTCAACGAAGCGGCATTCCAAGAGTTAGAGAAAGAATTAATCCGGCATCCGCAAGCATGGGTTGGCGAAATCGGCTTGGATTTTTATGGCAAAGAGCAAACCCAAGCGCAACGCGACACACAAACCGACGTCTTTATCCGCCAACTTATCCTCGCCCAACACCTCAACCGCCGCGTCATCATTCATAATCTGAAAGCCGCCGCCGCCATTGCCGCCGCCGTCAAAACTGCCGGTTTCACGCAAGGCGGTATCGTCCACGCCTTCTCCGGCAGCGTAGAAGAAGCGCGGATTTTGGTGAAACTCGGCTTCAAAATCGGCATAGGCTCGCTGCTGCTCAATCCCAATGCCAAAAAAGTCCGTGCCGCCTTACAAGCCTTAGATGACACGGATTTTGTTCTCGAAACCGACAGCCCCTTTATGCTCGGCCACGAAACCAATACCCCGGCCAACATCCGCCGTATCGCCGAAATTGCCGCCGAACTACGCGGCGTACCGCTGGCACAACTGGCTGAAGCAACCGAGCAAAACGTGGATTCCCTGCTCCATATTTCCCCTTAATATGCCGACCTCAAGGCATCAAAAAGCCTCGCCCGGCCGTTCCGTTTCCAAACGGACACACTCAGCCCTCCCTACCCCATGTTCATGAATAAAAAGCGATACAAGGCCGTCTGGAAAAATGTTTTTGGCACAAAATATCGTTCACTCCGTCATCTCGGCTTTTTAACACCGTATTTTCCTTTTGATTGATAAAAAGTATTACGCATATTATTGGGCAAACTTTTTATTTACGTTAAAATATGCTTTTTATTGATAATAAGGCCGTCTGAAAAAGGCGGAAACTAATTATGGCTGAACAACATACACACGCTTCCACCTGGAAGAGCAAAATCAATGCTCTCGGCCCGGGTATCATGATGGCTTCGGCGGCAGTCGGCGGCTCGCACCTGATTGCCTCCACGCAGGCAGGCGCACTTTACGGCTGGCAGCTTGCGCTGATTATCATTCTGACCAACCTGTTCAAATACCCTTTTTTCCGCTTCAGCGCACATTACACGCTGGACACGGGCAAAAGCCTGATTGAGGGCTATGCCGAAAAAAGCCGCGTTTATTTGTGGGTATTTTTGATTTTGTGTATTGCATCGGCAACGATTAATGCCGGTGCAGTCGCCATCGTTACCGCCGCCATCGTCAAAATGGCGATCCCATCGCTGACTTTCGATGCCGGCATGGTGTCCGTCATGATTATGGTTTCCTGCCTGCTGATTTTGGCAAGCGGCCGCTATAAAGCATTGGACAACGTTTCCAAAATCATCATCGTCAGCCTGACCATTGCCACCGTCGCCGCAGCCGCCGTGGCCATGTCTCGCGGCATGCAGATGAAACCCGACTTTATCGAGCCTACCCCGTGGACACTGGCAGGCTTGGGCTTCCTCATCGCACTGATGGGCTGGATGCCTGCACCGATTGAAATTTCCGCCATCAACTCTTTGTGGGTTACCGAAAAACAACGCATCAACCCTTCCAGCTACCGCGACGGCATTTTCGACTTCAACGTCGGCTATATCACCAGCGCGATTTTGGCGGTCGTTTTCCTCGCCTTGGGTGCATATGTACAATACGGCAACGGAGAGGAAGTGCAAATGGCGGGCGGCAAATATGTTGGCCAACTGATTAATATGTACGCCGTGACCATCGGCGACTGGTCTCGTCCGCTGGTGGCATTTATCGCCTTCGCCTGTATGTACGGCACCACCATTACCGTAGTGGACGGCTACGCACGTGCGATTGCCGAACCGGTACGCCTGCTGCGCGGCAAAGACAAAACCGGCAATGCCGAATTGTTTGCTTGGAACGTCTGGGTTGCAGGCTCAGGCTTGGCCGTGATTTTCTGGTTCAACAGCGCAATGGCGGAACTGCTCAAATTTGCCATGATTACCGCCTTCGTTGCCGCCCCTGTATTCGCTTGGCTGAACTACCGCCTCGTTAAAGGCGACAAACGCCACAAACTGACCATGGGGATGAACTTCCTCGCCATTATTGGTTTGATTTATTTGACCGGCTTTACCGTTTTATTCCTACTGAACCAAACAGGCATCTTGGCTGCGCCTAAATAAGCCCATATAAAAAAGGCCGTCTGAAACTTAAAAACAGGTTTCAGACGGCCTTTCCAATCCATCATATCTTTTTGAATTTTCATTCAAACCCATTATAATAACGCCTTATTTCGCCGTTGCAGACCACCCGACGGCATCCGTATTTTGGAAAATTTATGAAGCCGTCTATCTTAGAAAAACTACAACAACTCAGCGACCGACTAGAAGAAGTCACACATTTGCTCGGACAGCCTGAAGCCACGTCCGATATGGACAACTACCGCAAACTCACGCGCGAACACGCCGAATTGACGCCCGTCGTCGAAGTCTTCCAAAACTATCAGCTGGCGCAAAGCGACTTGGCAGATGCCGAAGAAATGCTGTCCGACCCTGAAATGAAAGACTTTGCTGCCGAAGAAATTGAAACGGCCAAAGCCAAAATCGACAAACTCGATACCGAATTGCAAAAACTACTACTGCCAAAAGATGCCGACGACGATAAAAACATCTTTATCGAGGTACGTGCCGGTACCGGCGGCGACGAAGCTGCTCTGTTTGCAGGCGATTTGCTGCGTATGTACAGCCGCTACGCCGAGCGCAATCGCTGGCAGGTTGAAATCGTTTCCGCCAACGAAAGCGAATTGGGCGGCTATAAAGAAGTCATCGCCCGCATTATCGGCTTAGGCGCGTACAGCCGTCTGAAATTTGAATCGGGCGGCCACCGCGTGCAACGCGTCCCTGCTACCGAAAGCCAAGGCCGCATCCACACCTCCGCCTGTACCGTTGCCGTCATGCCCGAAGCGGACGAACTGGAAGACATTGAACTGAACCCCGCCGACCTGCGCATCGACACCTTCCGCGCATCCGGCGCGGGCGGTCAGCACATCAACAAAACCGACTCCGCCGTCCGCATTACCCACTTACCGACAGGCATGGTAGTCGAATGCCAAGACGGCCGCAGCCAACACGCCAACAAAGCGCAGGCGATGAAAGTCCTCGCCGCCCGCTTAAACGACGCGCAAAAACGCGAAGCCCAAGCCAAAGAAGCCGCCGAACGCAAATCCCTGATCGGCAGCGGCGACCGCAGCGAACGCATCCGCACCTACAACTACCCGCAAGGCCGCGTGACCGACCACCGCA
>NZ_JBQCWY010000085.1:0-9486 GCF_051956955.1 Neisseria sp. P0021.S005
CAAAAGAAACCGCCGGCGTTATCAGCGCGGCGGCAAAGTGTGATATAAATACCCTTTCCCAAACTTCATTGGAGCAAACTATCATGGAATTAGTATTCATCCGTCACGGACAAAGCGAATGGAACGCGAAAAACCTTTTCACCGGCTGGCGCGACGTCAAGCTGAGCGAGCAAGGTTTGGCAGAAGCCGCAGCAGCAGGTAAAAAGCTGAAAGAGAAAGGCTACGAGTTTGACATCGCCTTTACCTCCGTTCTGACCCGTGCCATCAAAACCTGTAACATCGTTTTGGAAGAATCCGACCAACTGTTTGTTCCACAAATCAAATCATGGCGTTTGAACGAACGCCACTACGGTCAGCTGCAAGGTATGGATAAAAAACAAACCGCAGAAAAATACGGCGACGAGCAAGTCCACATTTGGCGCCGCAGCTACGACACCCTGCCTCCGCTGCTCGATCCTAAAGATCCTAACTCCGCCCACAACGACCGCCGCTATGCCAACCTGCCTAGCGATGTCGTACCTGATGGCGAAAACCTCAAAGTTACCCTCGAGCGCGTCCTGCCTTTCTGGGAAGACCAAATCGCTCCGGCCATCTTGAGCGGCAAACGTGTATTGGTTGCGGCACACGGCAACTCCCTGCGTGCGTTGGCAAAACACATCGAAGGCATTTCCGACGAAGACATCATGGGCTTGGAAATCCCAACCGGTCAGCCGCTGGTGTACAAATTGGATGAAAACCTGAAAGTGATTGAAAAATTCTACCTGTAAGGTAAAGAGAAAAAAGGACGTGTTGGACACGTCCTTTTTTGTACTTGTCAGTATCGAGGCCGTCTGAAGGCAGTTGATGGCGGGTGACATGAAAAAAGGACGCGTAAAGCGTCCTTTATGGAGATTAAACCCTGTATTACTGGTTTTTCTCGATAATTTCTTTGAGGTGAGGCATAGGGCTGTAACCGCTTTGGCTGCGGCCGTTAGGGAAGACCACGGTCGGTGTGCCGTTGAAGCCGAATTGTTCGCCCAATGAAGTGGTTTCTGCAACAGGGTTTTCGCAGTTTGCTTTGCCGCTTGGGAGTTTGCCTTTGCGCATCCAGTCGATCCATGCCTGGGTCGGATTAGGTTGACACCACAACAGCTCGGCTTTGCGCGCGGCATCAGGGTGCAGGCTCGGAATCGGCATCATGAATGTATAAATCGTGATGTCGGTCATTTTTTCAAACTCATGCTCCAAGCGTTTGCAGTACGGGCAGTCCGGATCGGAGAAAACAGCGACTTTCAGTTTGCCGTTGCCGCGTACTTCTTTGATGGCTTTATCCAAAGGCAGGGAAGCGAAGTCGATTTTGTTCAAATCGGCGGCGCGTTCTTCAGTCATGCTTTGGCGCGTATTGACGTTGATGAGGTCGCCAACGAGCATATAGTCGCCTTTAGCATCGGTATAGATGATTTGTTTGCCGCTGACGACAACTTCATAAATGCCTTTAATCGGTGTTTCACTGACGCTCAAAACTTTCAAATCTTGGGCGGCATAGACTTTTTCCAGACGCGCTTTCAAAGAAGCGGCAACGGATTTGTCGGCAGGCGCTTCCGCTTTGGCGGCCGGAGCAGGCGCCGCATTGGCGTTGGATACGGCAGGTTGACCGCATGCCAACAAAGGAAGGACGGCAAACGGCGTTAAGATTTTGATTAACTTGGTTTTCATGCGAGAGACTTGCGTGTGTTGAAAGTAAGGCATTGTATCAAACCTCTGTCATGTCTGCATTGTACTAAGGCTCAAATTATCGTCTGAAAATAGCTTTCGGCTGTTAAAATACGAAAAAATGATTTGATTGTTTGTATGATCTACCACCGTATTGCCGTAAACGTGCCGCTTTCAGACGGCCTTTTGACGTATTCCTATTCCGAGCCGCTTCCTCCGGGAACGCGGGTGCTTGTGCCTTTCCGCAATAAAACCGTTGTTGGGGTTGTGTGGGAAACGGATATTGCGCCGGATATGGATACGGCGCGGATTTTGAGTGTTCAGACGGCCTTTATGGAAGAAAAGCCGTTGCCTCAAAGCTGGCGTGATTTGTTGGCATTTACGTCGCGTTATTACCACTATCCGACCGGGCAGGCGGTGTTTGCCGCATTGCCGCAAGGTTTGAAGGAAACGCGCGTGGTGGAAATGCCGCAGCCGCCGTTGTTTTACGCTTTGAACGAAGCGGGTAGGGCGCAAACGCCGCCGCCGTCTCGGTTCAACAAAAAAGCGGCTTTGTGGGACGCGCTGCTGTCGGGCGGGATGACGATGGCGGCGTTGAAGCAGGTGAACGCGCAGGCGGCGAAATTAATTGAAGATTGGGCGGAACAGGGTTGGATTGAAACTATGGAAGCGGCGAAACCCGTTTTAAGGTCGTGCAATGGGCAGGCTTCGCACTCTGAATTTGTATTAAATGCTGACCAGCAGAAGGCTTCCGATGAAATTCAGACGGCCTTCGGTAAATTTCAGCCGTTTTTGCTGTACGGCATCACCGGCAGCGGCAAGACCGAGGTATATTTCGATGCGATGGCGAAAGTGTTGGCGCAGGGGCGGCAGGTGTTGTTTCTGTTGCCCGAAATCAACCTCACGCCGCAGCTTTTGAAGCGGGTGGAAGACCGTTTTGCCGATGTGCCGACCGCTGTGTTGCACAGCCAAATGGCGGCAGGCAAACGCACGCAGGATTATCTGCGCGCGATGTTGGGACAGGCGAAATTGGTCATCGGCACGCGGCTGGCGGTGTTCACACCGATGGATGATGTCGGGCTGATTGTGGTCGATGAGGAACACGACGGCTCGTTCAAACAGGACAACGAATTACGCTACCACGCCCGCGATTTGGCGGTGTGGCGGGCGAAGCAGAGCGGCTGTCCCGTCGTCTTGGGCAGCGCCACGCCCAGCTTGGAGAGCTGGCACAAGGCGCAAAGCGGCGCGTACCGCCTGCTGCAACTGACCGAACGCGCCCATACCACTGCGCAACTGCCGCAAGTAGACATCCTCAACGTAGGTCGTCTGAAACTCGACAACGGCTTCTCGCCGCAAGCCTTGCAGCTTTTGAAACAGAACTTTGAAGCAGGCGGCATGTCGCTGGTGTACCTCAACCGGCGCGGCTTCGCGCCCGCGCTGTTTTGCGGCGACTGCGGCCATACCTTCGGCTGCCCGAACTGCTCCGCCAAGATGGTGCTGCACCAACGCGCCCGCCAACTGCGCTGCCACCACTGCGACCACCGCGAACCCATCCCATTCAAATGCCCCGACTGCGGCAACCAAGACCTGACCGCCGTCGGCCACGGCACGCAGCGCGTCGAAGAAACCCTGCGCGCCTTCCTGCCCAAGGCCGCCGTCGTCCGCGTCGACAGGGACAGCACCGCGCACAAAAATGACTGGGCGGATTTGTACCGCCGCATCGCCGACAACGAAATCGATATTCTGGTCGGCACGCAGATGCTCGCCAAAGGTCATGATTTCGCGCGACTCAACCTTGTTATCGTGTTAAACGCCGACGGCAGTCTATACAGCGCGGATTTCCGCGCGCCGGAAAGGCTGTTCGCCGAGCTGATGCAGGTGTCCGGCAGGGCGGGGCGCGCCGACAAACCCGGCAAGGTGTTGATACAGACCCAACTGCCCGAACATCCCGTCTTCGCCGCCGTCAAAGCGCAGGACTACGCCGTGTTTGCCGAAAACGAATTGAACGAGCGACAAATGTTCGCCATGCCGCCCTTCGGTTTCCAGACTGCCGTCCGCGCCGACGCGCCGCGCGTTGCCGATGCGATGGAGTTTCTCAACGCCGCCAAAGAAACCATTGCTCCGCTTTTGCCTGAAAGCGTCTCCCAGTTCGGCGCCGCCCCCATGCTGATGGTGCGCCTTGCCGAACGCGAACGTGCGCAAGTTTTCCTCGAATCGACATCTCGACAAGATTTGCATCGCGCCGTGAGTTTGTGGGTACAAGTGTTACAGCAAAACAGGGACGGCAAAATCCGATGGTCGGTGGACGTTGATGTGCAAGAGGCTTGATTGAAATGATTCAATCAATATAGAAATAAAAGGCCGTCTGAAAATCTGTTTTTCAGACGGCCTTAAGTTTTGGAATCAGTTTAGAAGAATTTTGCAGCGATATAGCCGAGTGCAAGCAGACTCAAAACGGCGAATACGATAGCCATTGTAAGCAGAAACTGTGTTTTCTTCCTTGCTGCAAGTGCGGCCAGCTCAGGATTTTGGCCTAACTCTTCGCGTAGTTGGGATTCCAATTCAGCACGGATTTTCTTGCGCAGCTTTTTCTCTTCCTGCTCGCGTTCATATTTGAGCTTGTGGGCAATTTCGGTTTGTTTTTTATGCTCGAAAGAGATTTTTTCCTGCCATTCAATGCGCTTGCGCTGGATGGCCAGCTCATTTTTTTCTGTCAAATCAAAGTGGCAGGTTTTACATTCCTGTGCGTCGAGTTCGTCGATAATCGTCATGCAGACTGGGCATTGGATAGGGTCGGGCGTGTTGACTGCCAACACGGGTTCTTCTTCAACCGCTTCCAACTCCATAGCCTGACGGACGATTACGTCCAAACCTAAATAGCTGAAGTAATGCTGCGCATTTTCGCGCTCGTCTTGGGTGCATTTCTCGGCCACAATAGCTTGCGGACGCTCGGCCAAAGCTTGAATCAGACTCTCGACTTCGTTTTCAGGCAGGTTGTCATACAGGCAGGCATGGATGCGCTCCCTATCCGTGTTCGGCGGATAGGAAACGTATACGTCGAAAAATTTTTCTTGTTTGCTCATTGATATCCCATGAATATTTCGACTGCATCAACCAAATGGGTTGGGTCTGAGGTTTTGTTATTGTGTTTGAGCTGTTTTGGCTTGCGATGCAGGCAAAAACAGAGGCCGCAGTCTTAGGCAGACCGGATAGGGGGTGCCTTTGTGTCGTTAATCGGCTGGACAATGATTTTTTATTTATATGGCAATATGCATGTCCAATGTTATGTCTATTGTAGAGTAAATATTCACGCCCGATATTATTATTATAAGATAAATCCAATATTGTTTAAAATAAATTCACACAAAAGGCCGTCTGAAGATACAGACGGCCTGTTTTTCATGAAGAAACGGATTATTTATACGGAGAAGGACGAGCCGCAACCGCAAGTTGTTTCGGCATTCGGATTGCGGATGACGAATTGAGAACCTTGCAGGCTTTCGGTGTAGTCGATTTCTGCACCAACCAGATATTGGTAGCTCATCGGGTCGACCAAGAACGTCAGGCCGTTTTTTTGGATTTCGAAATCGTCGTCGTTTTTGATTTCATCAAAGGTAAAACCATATTGGAAGCCGGAGCAACCGCCGCCGTTGACGAATACGCGCAATTTCAAATCGGGATTGTTCTCTTCGGCGATCAGGTCGGCAACTTTGGTGCAGCAGCTGTCAGTAAAGATAATAGGGCTTTCGTCTGACATGATGTGATTCCTTTTATATGAATATTTTTACTATTGTCGCTCAAACCGTTAGCCAAGGCAAGTTTGTGCAGACAGGGTCTGCCAGCTTACATGGAGGGCATGGCAGAAATTTCAAGCACCAGTATGTCAGATTTAGATGCTTCTGCCAAACCATTCTACACGGCCGATGATGGCAACGTCGTCGGTCGGGTTTTTCAAGTCGATTTCAAAAGTAGGGTAGGCTTCGTTGGCAGAAATGACGTTGACGATGCCACCGGGTATCAGTTGCAGGCGTTTGACCAAAAGGTTTTCATTGAGGCGTAAAACATAGAGGCCGTCGCGCGGCGTGGTTTGGCCGTGGTTGATGAGGATGGTGTCGCCATCATTCAGCACGCCTTCCATCGAGTCGCCTTTGACTGAGATAACGGAAAGGTTTTTGATGTCTCGCGTTACATAATTTTCAATCCAATAGCGTCGGAACGCCATGGCGAATATGGGTTGCTCATCGCCGACGAGCTGGCCGTGTCCGGCCGCGGCCTGGATGTCGTAACGCGGTACGAAGACAAATTCGTCTATATCGACAGGGTTGCCTAGTGTGTCGGTTGCTGTGGCCTTTGGGGCTTCGGAATCAGGGAAGGGAGAACCTTCGCCTGTTAAAAGCCAGTCTATGCTGCAGCCTTTAAGTTGTTTGATTTTTTTTAGCGTTTCCGATTTCGGCAGGCCTCCTTCGTTCCAGATACGGCTGAATCCGGCGATGGTCATATCGATGTCGGCGGCAATTTTGGCTTGGCGGGCTTCATCTTTCCATAAGAAAGCCAGGCGGTCTTTAAAGGTATCCATGTTTATGCCTTTGTGGAGGTATGTTTTTTATATGGTTTGGACGATTTGAGTGTATTTTACCTTAGTTTTTATAAAATTGTAAGAAAAAAATTACTTCATCTAAGAAAAAGTATTGCATATTCTATTTTTTCTTAGTATTATTCGTTTTGTCTTAGATAAATCGATATTTCTAAATTTCTGTTCGATTTTTCTTAGTTTAATTTTATTTGGTTTAGTTTTTCTGATTTAAACCTGCTATATGATTATGATGAGAGGTGTGAAATGACTCGTTCGCGTAAAAATACTTTTTGGGTGCTGCTGGCGTTGGTACTGGGTTTTTTTGCTCTGCCTTTCGGATCTTCGGAGGCGCATGAGGCGGACGGTAATCTGACGGCTTCGGAATGCGAACGCTTGGGCAGCTTGAGTCTGGATCAGATGGACGGCAGGCTGCTGGCTTTTGCCAAAGAATGCGATATGGTGGAGGCTACCCACGATTGGGAGCAACAGTACGGCAACTTGAATGAAGAAGAAATGCTTGCCGGCGTAGTGTATGAGTGATGTTTGTGAATGAATCGATAAAGGCCGTCTGAATGATCAAAGTTTCAGACGGCCTTGTGTTTTTAATAATGATGGCTTAAGGCATCAATGGTGCATTAGTCAGGCCGGTGGTTTCGGGTAGGCCGAACATGATGTTCATATTCTGCACGGCTTGACCGGCTGCGCCTTTGACCAAGTTGTCGATGACGGAAAGAACAATCCACACATCGTCTTGTTCGGGCGCTTTTTGAACGCTGATACGACAAAGGTTGGCGCCGCGCACGCTGCGGGTTTCAGGTGTCGAACCTGAAGGCAGGATATCGACAAAAGGACTGTCGCGGTAGTATTCGCGCAGTAAGGCTTCAGGATCGGTATGTTCTTGCAGGTGCAGATACAGGGTGGCGTGCATACCGCGTATCATTGGAACAAGGTGTGGCACGAAAATCAGGCCGTCTGAAACATGGTCTTGCAGCCCGGACAGGGTTTGTCGGATTTCAGGCAGATGGCGGTGGCCGCCGACGCCGTAGGCTTTGAAGTTGTCGCCTGCTTCGCACAATAGGGCGTGGGTGCTGGCTTTGCGGCCTGCACCGGAAACACCGGATTTACAGTCGGCAATCAGCGGCGCATTGGCTTTCAGACGGCCAGCCTGAAGCAGTGGCAATAAGGGCAGGGAAACGCAGGTGGGGTAGCAGCCCGGATTGGCCACCAGCATGGCTTTGGCGATGTCGTCTTTGTGAAGTTCGCACAAACCGTACACTGCTTGGGAAACGAGTTGCGGCGCGGCATGGGTCATTTTGTACCATTGTTCCCATGTTGAGATGTCGCGGATGCGGAAGTCGGCAGACAGGTCAATCACGCGTACGCCTTTTTCGACAAGGGACGGTGCTTCTTTCATGGCCACGCCGTTGGGTGTGGCGAAGAACACGAGGTCGCAACGGTCAAGCCCGGCATCTTCGGGCGTTTGGAATGCAAGGTCGTAAATGCCGCGCAGGCTGGGAAAGTAGTCGGCAACCGCAATACCGGCTTCGCTTCGGCTGGTGACGGCAGTGACTTCTGCGTTGGGGTGGCTGCTGAGCAGGCGTAACAATTCAACGCCTGTGTAACCGGTTGCACCGACGATACCAATTTTAATTTTTGTGGTCATGGTGTGGCTCCTTTGTAGGGATGATGATGCGTTTGATTATATAGTAATTAATTGCCGTCGGTCAGAGGTGCTTGTGCCAAGCTTTGCAATAGAGGGTTAAACAGGCTGTCTGAAATATGGCATGAATAATATTCGAGAGCGGGTTTCAGACGGCCTGAGCGTTTGGAAAACGCAGTTTGCGGTTCGATTTGTTTGTTGATTTGTGGTGGGTGTTTCGTCTTTATCCTATCCATACGAACACAAAATAAAAATGTAAAAAAATGCCCCCGGGTTGGAGGACCGGAGGCAAGTATCCAAGGAGTATCTCTCATCAATAAGAACTAGTTATTTAGTACTATATCTCTTGTTAGGATTGAAAGCAAGCGTTTTGCACATTTTAACATTTAAATAATTTTTTCATTCAAATTCAGTGAGTTATCAGATAGGGATTGAATCTTGAGATGATGGTAATAGAGGATAGGCTAAGGACAATTAAAACGGCAGGCATCAGTGATTGGGAGCAGCCATACTCTGAGCATTACTCTGATGTGTGTGTACATGGCCATATTGATTGAGTCGGTCGGGGGGGGAAAGCTGAAATCTCCTGACTAACCGAATTGAGTTAAAGTGAGGGCTTCTTCAAACTGTTAGATAAAATAGCTGCAAGGCATGAAATGCGTGCGCAGATGAGGAAGGGTTTGTTTTTAAATATAGATCCCTGAATCATTTTATTTCATTTAAATTTGATATTGTCAAACCATCGAGCCAAAAAAAAGGTTGCCACCGGAAAGGAAGTCGTTGGCAACGAATGGAGGTGGTAATGCAATGAAAGCTAGATATAAGGAGTAGTGCCAAACTAGCTATAAGTAACTATATCGAAACTGTAAGAAAAATCAACACAAGTTGCCTGTTACTGGCAAAAATTTTTAGTCGGCTTGCCTAAAATCAAATTTTTGAGTAATTACTTGGTTGATGCAGGGGTTGGTAGCTCTAGCTGAATTTGTTTCCAGGCCGTCTAAAAATTTTCGGGGTGGTTGGCTATAATGCTGTTTTGGTTTTTTAAGGTCTTCGCAAAAATACGGTTTCGGGGTTTTAGGCTGAATGTGTACCCGATCTGTTTGCAAAGGTTTTGGGGTATGAGGAGAATGAGATGAAGAAAGTTTTGGTGTTGCAACATGGGGATTTGGGCGCGTGCGACTGGTCGGCGTTTGGCGGTTTGGTGTCTGCGCCATCAGGGAAGTCGGTGTTGCGTGTGCCGGTTTCGGATGATTTTGAATTGACGGACGAGATGCGTGCGGCGTTGATTGCGCAGCAGATAGATGGCGCGATGTTGCCGGATATGGCTTTTGCTGATTTGAGGCTGATTGTCAGCGATATGGATTCGACGCTGATTACGATTGAGTGCGTGGATGAGATTGCGGCCGGTGTCGGGCTGAAAGATGAGGTGGCCAAGATTACGGAGCAGTCGATGCGCGGCGAGCTGGACTTTGAGCAGTCTTTGCGCAAGCGTGTGGCTTTGCTGGCCGGTTTGGACGAGCGCGTGTTGGAAGAGGTGTACGAGAATGTGTTGCAGCTGTCG
>NZ_JBQCWY010000086.1:0-9461 GCF_051956955.1 Neisseria sp. P0021.S005
CGACAGCTGCAACACATTCTCGTACACCTCTTCCAACACGCGCTCGTCCAAACCGGCCAGCAAAGCCACACGCTTGCGCAAAGACTGCTCAAAGTCCAGCTCGCCGCGCATCGACTGCTCCGTAATCGCTGCCACTTCATCCTTCAGCCCGACACCGGCCGCAATCTCATCCACGCACTCAATCGTAATCAGCGTCGAATCCATATCGCTGACAATCAGTCCCAAATCAGCAAAAGCCACATCCGGCAACACCGCACCATCTATCTGCTGCACAATCAACGCAGCCCGCATCTCGTCCGTCAATTCAAAATCATCATCAACCGGCAGACGCAACACCGACTTTCCTGATGGCGCAGACACTAAACCGCCAAAGGCCGACCAGTCGCAAACGCCCAAATCCCCATGCTGCAACACCAAAACTTTCTTCATCTCATTCTCCTCATACCCCAAAACCTTTACAAACATATCGGGTACACATTCAGCTTAAAACCCCAAACCGTATTTTTGCAAAGGCCTTAAAAAACCAAAACAACATTATAGCCGAACAACCCCGAAAATTTTCAGACGGCCTGTCGCTTGATTCCCTTAACTAGTTTAATTTCAAAAATACCTTCAAAAACCATAAAAACAACATAAATCCGCTAAAAACCCTCAAAATCTTGTTATTAAATTACAAAACAACAAAATTACCATAAAATATAATTATTATTATTTTATTTTAATTATAGAAAGACGTTCATGAACGCCCCAACCCTTAAAACATTAGCACTCATTATTGCCACTCTGCCCTATGCAGCCTTAGCAGAAAACACGGCAACACCCCGGCCCGAACAAACTGCCGAGCTGCAAACTGTCAACGTAACCGGCAAAAACCGTTCTACCCGCACCGAAAACCGCGACTCCTACACAACTTCAGCCATGCGTACCACCACCGGCCTTGCCTTGTCCCCGAAAGAAACGCCGCAGTCGGTGAGCGTGATTACCAAGACACAAATCAATGAGCAGGGGATTACCAACTTGGTTGATGCCCTGAAAACCACTACCGGTGTCAACGTCATCCGTGATGCCGGCATTCCGCGCTTCCAATCGCGCGGGTTCTATATCGACCAAATCGAAGAGGACGGAATCTCATCTACCGTCCCCGGCGCCATCAACAATCCGATGTATGACGCGCAAAGCATGAACGACATCGCCGTTTACGACCATATCGAAGTCGTGCGCGGTGCGACCGGGCTGACGCAGGCAAACGGCGAGCCAGGCGGTACGTTGAACGCCGTACGCAAACGCCCCACCGGCGAACGCATTATTCAGAGTGAAGCCCAAATCGACCGCTTCGGTAAAGTCCGCACCACGGGGGACTTTTCAGGTCTTCTGAACGATGAAAGCACTTTGCGCGGCCGCGCCGTCGTCGCATTGGAACGCGACAAAAATTTCAAAGACCGCGTCAAAGGCGGCAATGCCACGCTTTACGGCGTGATGGACGCATCCGTCGGCGACAACACCAAAATCACTTGGGGCGGCCTCTATCAGCGCAAACACACCAAGCCCGACGACTGGGGCGTGGCATTGAACCTGCCGCGCGATACCTATCTGGGCTACAACTGGAACAAAGGCATTTACGACAAGGCGAACGCATTCGCCGAAGTAGAGCACTATTTCAACGACAACTGGCGTTATACCGGCAAGCTGGATTACAACTACAACGAAAATATCAAGAAAAACAGCGGCATTTACAATACGTCCACGTCCTACGCAGGCTACACGCCCGGCAGCACATTGGCTTCGGGCTGGTTGAGCCGTTACGACAATGACGAAAAACAACTGACTTTCAAAAACAATTTGAACGGCAAATTTGAAATTGCGGGCGTGCCGCAGGAAATCTTTACCGAATACACTTATACGCACACCAAAAACAACGGCAGCCGCCGTCAATACAACCCGGGCGTTTCCTTTGACCCGATGACCTTTACCGGCAACGAAATCTCCGAACCCGCCGACTGGTACGCCACTCCTTATCAGATGTATTGGGAAACCCATTCCAAACGCACCACCCACGCGCTGCTTTTGGGCTTCCGTTTCAATATGTTGAAAGAAAAACTGCACATCATGGCAGGGACGCGTTGGAACCACATCAAATCGAAATACATAACCGACTATTTCTACACAGGCGGCAGCATAGACAACGATCCCGATTCGGTTACCGACCGCAAAACCGTCCGTTTCAATCCTTATTTCGCCGTTACCTACGATTTGACGCCGAACCAAAGCCTGTATGCCAGCTACACATCCATCTTCAAACCGAACAGCAATCAGCGCAAAGACAAATCCTATCTTGACCCTGTTACCGGCGCGAACTACGAAATCGGCTGGAAGGGGGAATGGTTCGACCGCAAGCTGAATACCTCGCTTGCCCTGTTTGACATCGAACAGAAAAACCGCGCGGTGCAGGTTTGGGATACGGCAGACCAAAAATGGTATTGGGAACCCGTCGGCAAAGTCCGCAGCCGCGGCATCGAAGCCGAAATATCCGGCAACCTGAGCGAAGATTGGAAACTGTTTGCAGGTTATACGTTCAACCGGTCCAAATATCTTGAAGCGGAAAGCAAAGGCACCGTCCCCGCAGGCACTAATTTCAGCCTGCACACGCCAAAACACATGCTGCGCCTCCACACCAGCTACAACCTGCCGTTTGACGGCAAAAAATGGACCATCGGCGGCGGCGTAACCGCACAAAGCAAAACCGCCAGCCTCTACGGCGTGAAGCGCGGCGGTCATGCGGTATTCAATGCCAACATTGATTATCAGGCATCGAAAAACCTGAAACTTGCACTGATTTCGACCAACCTGTTCAACCGTTACTACTACGAGAACAACAAAGTCAGCAGCAAAGGCGCGAACAACTACTATGGCCAACCGCGCAACGTCATGTTCAAAGTCGATTACAAGTTCTAATCCCGCTTGATTCAAAGGCCGTCTGAAACCGATTCTTTCCGTTTTCAGACGGCCTTTTCCAATCAAACCTTTTTTTCAATCTTGATATAAAGCAAACAGTCTAAAAAATTTTCTCAACCGAAAAAAATTCCTGTTGATTTTTCTCACCGTTTCGATATAGTTATTTATGGCTAGTTTGATACTACCCTTTGTATCTAGCTTTCATTGCATTACCACCTCCATTCGTTGCCAACGGCTCCCTTTCCGGCGGCAACCTTTTTTTGACCCGATGGTTTGGCAATATCGAAATTGAATCAAATAAAATGATTCGGGGACTTATATTTATTTTTAAAATAAAACGGCTTATAAAAAATAACGGCTCAATTTAAACGGATATTGCCGCCAATATTTAAAAACAAACAGACCTTTCTTTATCAAGGACCCCTCCCAATGCACCATTCTGAGAAACTATTCAAACTGAGCACACTTGCCCTCTGCCTTGCCGCACTGCCCCAAGCCGCACAAGCTGCCGAAGAAGTACAACAGGCTGAAGTGGAACAAGTTACCGTAGTGGGTAAAAACAAAAGCCTGCGTACTGAAAGTCAAAACAGCTACACCGTATCCGCGATGCGTTCGACTACAGGATTAGTGCTCTCTCCCCGGGAAATTCCCCAATCCGTCAGCGTCATTACCAAAAAACAAATTGAAGACCAGGGCATCACCGACTTAGAAGGTGCGTTGCAAAACGCTACGGGCATCAATGTTTTCAAAAGCGGCGGACGTACGCATTTCATGTCGCGCGGCTATTTTATCGAACAGTTTGAAGAAGATGGTATTGCCACTCAACTCGGCTCACCCGGCGGATTCGGCTTAGGCGGCCCGGCCGGCGACCCGACCAGTGCAACCGATATGGCAATGTACGACCACATTGAAGTGGTGCGCGGTGCGGCAGGTTTGACACAGGCAAACAACGAACCCGGTGGCACTGTAAACGCCGTCCGTAAAAAGCCGACTGCAAAACGCCAGCTTTCCGCCGATTTGATGGCAAACTCATGGGGCAAAGTAAACAGCGTCTTTGATGCATCCGGTACCTTAAGCCAAGAGCACGGCCTGCGCGGACGCTTTGTCGGCTCGGTAGGCAGCAACAAAACCTTCAAAGACCAATCCGGCGGCCGCGACCTCCTTCTGTATGGCGTGATGGACAAAGACATCGGCGACAACAGCAAACTTACCTAGGGCGCAAGCTATCTCAACCAAACCGAAACACCCGATCCAGACGGCCTACCTATGCGTGCAGACGGCAAAGAGTGGAAACGCAGCCGCTATCTGGGTGCGGATTGGAACGAAGCCCGCCTGAAAAAATACAATCTTTTTACCGAATTTGAACATTATTTCAACGACAACTGGAAACTGAGCAGCAAGTTGGACTGGCGTAAGAACACCAGTTCAAAAGAATATTACACGCTGGGCGGCACAGGTAACGGCATCGGTACAGACGGCCTGGGAACCACATACAGCTTCGACCGTTACGATGCAGGCAACCGCCAGTTCACTTTCCAAAACAACCTGACCGGCCGCATCTTCGCTTTCGGCCAAAATCACGACCTCTTCTTCATGCACAGCTATTCCAAAGAGAACGTGAATTCAAGCAACCGCTGGCTCAACGACAGCAGCACCTATGACGCAGATGCCTTTAACGGCAGCGAGAAAGCCAAACCCGATTGGGATTCTGCCACAACCAAAGCCCGTGGCGGCAACGGCCGTTATACTACCCATGCCTTTGGTTTGGGCGCGCGCATCAATCCTACCGACAAACTGCACATCATCGCAGGCGGACGCTACACCAGCTGGAAACGCGGCTACTATTGGGATCGCGACCTCAAAGACGGGGTAGCAGGTTCATCAGACTCGCTCAAACGCAACCGCTTCGTTCCTTATGCCGGCATCACTTACGACATCACGCCTAAACAAAGTATTTACGCCGCCTATACGTCCATCTTCAAACAAACGATGAACCGCGACTACAACGACAACCTACTGCCGCCGATTATGGGACGCAACTACGAACTCGGCTGGAAAGGCGAATGGAACGAAGGCCGTCTGAACACCTCGGTCGCCCTCTACCGCACCGACAAAGACAACAACAACCAACGCGTCAATGCCAAACCGCACGCCTACTGGGAACCGCTCAACCAAAGCAGCCGCGGCTTGGATGCCGAAATCTCCGGCAGCCTGACCGCCCGTTGGCAAGTTTACGCAGGCTACACCTTCAACCGCAGCACCAACCGCAGCAGCGTTACCGGCAATGTTGAATCGCGCCGAAAAGGCTACAACTTCAGCAGCCATACGCCGAAGCATATGTTCCGCCTCTACACCAGCTATGTCCTGCCGGTGGATGACGGCAAATGGACGGTCGGTCTTGGCTTGAAGAGCAGCAGCAAAACCGCCAATTCCTACGGCTCCATCAAGCAAGGCGGCTACACGGTTTGGAACACCAACGTCCAATACCGCCCGAGCAAAAACCTGCAACTGGGGCTGGCAGTCAACAACCTGACCGACAAACGCTACTACGAAAACCAATACAGCCGTGCCGCCAACAGCGGCAACTTCTACGGCGAACCGCGCAATGCCGTGTTCAGCCTGAAGTGGAAGATGTAAGTAGCGACAAACCGAGAGTGGATTACCCCCACTCTTCAAAAGCATATAAAAACCAACTATTGCTGATAAAAAGGCCGTCTGAAAGTACAATTTCACTTTCAGACGGCCATTCGCATGCATTCACAAGCATTATGAAAACACTCAAAAAATTCTTTTACCTTGCCCGCCCTTTTTGGTCAGGGGCACACGGTCACCTCCAATGGCTGATGCTCACCGTTTTGATAGGGTTCACCCTATTCTCTATTACCATCAGCGTTTGGATTGCCGCATGGGACAAACGCTTCTACGACGCACTGGCTGCATTTGACGGCGCATCCATGCCTTCGCTCATTGTCGAATACCTCGGCTATATGGCGATGGTTATCGGCTGTATCGTTTGTGCCGACTGGCTGCAAAAACGCCTCATCTTCCGTTGGCGCACCCATCTGACCGAGCAATTTCAAAAAAACTGGCTCGAAGGCCACAAACACTACCGTCTGCGCCTGACAGGCGAACCGGACAACCCCGACCAACGTATCGCCGAAGACATTTACCTGCTTGCCGACAAAAGCATCGGCCTCTTTCGCTCCTTCATCAATAATATTGCCAAATTCAGCGCGTTTGTCACCGTACTGTGGACGCTCTCCGGCGTACAGACTTTCAACATCGGCGGATACAGCATTACCGTTTACGGCTACCTTGTTTGGGTTGCACTGATTTATTCCATCTTCAGCACCGTCATCGCCCATCTTGTCGGCCGCAAACTAAAAAACCTCAATATCGACCGCCAGCATCGCGAAGCTGACTACCGCGCAGCCCTTTTACGTGTACGCGACCATGCCGAACAAATCGCCTTCTACAACGGCGGCGAAGCGGAAACAGGCCGTCTGAAACAACGTTACCTCCGCATCCGCGACAACTGGCGGCGGCTCACCAACTGCGAATTCCGCCAAGAAACCTTCTGGGCAACCTATGTCCGCATCAGCATCTTCATCCCCATCCTCGCCACCCTGCCCATGTACCTCGCCAAAACCATGACCTTCGGCGACATGATGCAGACGCGCACATCGTTTGCCCGCGTTCAAGACAGTTTCGGCTGGTTTACCGATGCATACCGCCGCCTGATTGAATGGGCGGCAGTCATCGAACGGCTTTCCGGTTTTCAGACGGCCTTGGAACAAGCAGAACAAAAAAGCCCCTCCCTTCAGTCACACCAAACAGATTTGCCGCATCATAGCGGCAAGGTCGTCTTGCAAAACCTTACCGTCTACACCCAAACCGGCAGCCCCCTGCTTACTGATATTCACCTCCAAGCCCGTTCTCCGGAATGGGTATTGCTTGAAGGTCGAAGCGGCATCGGCAAATCCACGCTGCTTCGCGTGCTTGCCGGTTTATGGCCGTATTATCACGGCAGTTTTTCCCTTGAAGGCAGCCGCCTGTTCTTCCCGCAACGCCCTTACCTGCCTACCGATACCCTGCGTCAAACCGTCAGCTACCCTTACTCAGCCTGCCAAGACGACCATTTGATTCAAACCGTTTTGAAACAAGTCGGCCTAAACAGCCCCACGGGTAGACTGCACACGTTGATGAACGATTTGGACACTTCATACGAATGGCACGGCATTCTCTCCGGCGGCGAACAACAACGCCTCAGCCTTGCACGCGCACTGCTGCACAAACCGCAAATCCTGTTCCTAGATGAAGCCACCAACCAGCTTGATGACGAATCCGCCCTGATGTTGATGCAGACCCTCAAGCAACATTTGCCCAATACTTTGGTCATCGGCATCAGCCACCAACCCAAAATTCAAGCCCTGTTTGATAGCTCTCTGAATTTGAATGAAAAAATTATTTAAATGTTAAAATGTGCAAAACGCTTGCTTTCAATCCTAACAAGAGATATAGTACTAAGTAACTAGTTCTTATTAATGAGAGCTACTCCTTGGATACTTGCCTCCGGTTCTCCAACCCGGGGGCATTTTTTTGCGTTTTTATTTTGTGTTTGTATGGATAGGATAAAGACGAAACACCCACCACAAATCAACAGACAAATCGAACCGCAAACTGCGTTTTTCAAACGCTCAGGCCGTCTGAAACCCGCTCTCGAATATTATTCATGCTATATTTCAGACGGCCTGTTTAACCGTCCCTTGCAAAGCTTGGCACAAGCATCGCTGACCGACTGCAATTAATTACTATATAATCAAACGCATTGTCATCCCTACAAAGGAGCCACACCATGACCACAAAAATTAAAATTGGTATCGTTGGTGCAACCGGTTACACAGGCGTCGAATTGTTGCGCCTGCTCAGCAGCCACCCCAACGCAGAAGTCACTGCCGTCACCAGCCGAAGCGAAGCCGGTATTGCGGTTGCCGACTACTTCCCCAGCCTGCGCGGCATTTACGACCTTGCATTCCAAACGCCCGAAGAGGCCGGGCTTGACCTCTGCGACCTCGTATTCTTCGCTACGCCCAACGGCGTAGCCATGAAAGAAGCACCGGCCCTTGTGGAAAAAGGCGTACGCGTGATTGACCTATCTGCCGACTTCCGCATCCGCGACATCCCCACATGGGAACAATGGTACAAAATGACCCATGCAGCGCCGCAACTCGTTTCCCAAGCAGTGTACGGTTTGTGCGAACTTTACAAAGACGACATCGCCAAAGCCATGCTGGTGGCCAATCCGGGTTGCTACCCTACCTGCGTTTCTCTGCCCTTATTGCCGCTGCTTCAGGCTGGTCGTCTGAAAGCCAACGCGCCGCTGATTGCCGACTGTAAATCCGGTGTTTCTGGTGCAGGCCGCAAAGCCAGTACCCACGCCCTATTGTGTGAAGCAGGTGAAAACTTCAAAGCCTACGGCGTCAGCGGCCACCGCCATTTGCCTGAAATCCAACAAACCCTGTCCAGACTGCAAGACCATGTTTCAGACGGCCTGATTTTCGTGCCACACCTTGTTCCGATGATACGCGGTATGCATGCCACCCTGTATCTGCACCTGCAAGAACATACCGATCCCGAAGCCTTACTGCGCGAATACTACCGCGACAGTCCTTTTGTCGATATCCTGCCTTCAGGTTCGACACCTGAAACCCGCAGCGTGCGCGGCGCCAACCTCTGCCGTATCAGCGTTCAAAAAGCGCCCGATCAAGACGATGTGTGGATTGTTCTTTCCGTCATCGACAACTTGGTTAAAGGCGCAGCCGGTCAAGCCGTGCAGAATATGAACATTATGTTCGGCCTGCCCGAAACCACCGGCCTGACTAATGCACCATTGATGCCTTAATATCATCCTTATTAAAAACACAAGGCCGTCTGAAACAATGGTTTTTCAGACGGCCTTTATCAATTTATTCACAAACATCACTCATACACCACGCCGGCAAGCATTTCTTCTTCATTCAAGTTGCCGTACTGTTGCTCCCAATCGTGGGTAGCCTCCACCATATCGCATTCTTTGGCGAAGGCAAGCAGCCTGCCGTCCATCTGATCCAGACTCAAACTGCCCAAGCGTTCGCATTCCGAAGCCGTCAAATTACCGTCCGCTTCATGCGCTTCCGAAGATCCGAAAGGCAGGGCAAAAAAACCCAGCACCAACGCCAGCAGCACCCAAAAAATATTTTTACGCGAACGAGTCATTTCACACCTCTCATCATAATCATATAGCAGGTTCAAGTCAGAAAAACTAAACCAAATAAAACCAAACTAAGAAAAATCAAATATAAAACTAGAAATATCGATTTATCTAAGACAAAACGAATAGTACTAAGAAAAAATAAAATATGCAATACTTTTTCTTAGATTGAGTAATTTTTTTCTTACAATTTTATAAAAACTAAGGTAAAATACACTCAAATCGTCCAAACCATATAAAAAACATACCTCCATAAAGG
>NZ_JBQCWY010000087.1:0-9446 GCF_051956955.1 Neisseria sp. P0021.S005
CTTCGGCGGACAGCTGCATATTGTTGAGCCGCTCTGCCTGAAGGGAAAGGGCGGTCATGGGGCTGCGCAATTCGTGTGCGGCATCGGCGATAAAGCGTTGCTGTTGGCGGACGTTTTCGTCGGTACGCTGCAACAGGTTGTTGATGGCGACGACAAAGCCTTGGATTTCGCTGGGAATGTTTTGCGTGTCCATCGGCGAGAGGTCGTTGATTTGGCGCTGTTCCAAATCGTTGGACAGGGTTTTGACGGAACGCATGGTGCGGTGGGTAATCCAGACGGTGAGCAGGATAATCAGGGGCAGGGCGAGGAGCATGGGGAGGATGCTCTGCACGGCGGCCATTTCGGCCAGCTCTTCGCGGTAGTCGCTTTCCTGCATGACGGCGATGCGGCCTTGCTTGGTGTTGCGGGTATAAACGCGGTAGTAATCGTCGTCGTCATCGGCCTGAATGGTGTGCAGGCCGTCTGAAATCTGCTCAGGCAGGCTGACAATGGGGTTGGGCGTATTGGGAAATTGAACGGAAATCTTGTTGTCGTTGTCGAGCGAGTGATTCTCGTCATCGGCATCGCTCGGGTCGAGATAGTTCGCGACTTGGCGCAGCAGGTCGTCTTGAACCTCTTGGGTCTCGTGATAAGTATCGTAATATGAAAATATGCCTGCAAGAATGGAGAGGGGCAGGAGCATGCAGATCAGGGCGAGGCTGATCCGGACTTGCAGGGATTGTTTGATGGTGTGGATAAGGCGTTGCATGGTTTGTGTGTTGATATTGTTGTGGTTTTTCAGACGGCTTGGTTGTTTTGTGCAACCAGCCAGCCGACCCCGCGGACGTTTTGAATCGCTTCTTTGCCGAGTTTTTTGCGTAAGGCGTGAATCAGGAAGTCAACGGCGTTGCTTTCGACTTCTTCACCCCAGCCGTAGATTTTATCTTCCAAATCGCTGCGTGACAGAATCATGCCCGGACGCAGCAGCAGGGCTTGGAGGACGGCAAATTCTTTGTTGCTGAGCATGATGGCCTGTTCCTGCCCGACCACTTCCGCCTGATGGGTGGAAGGGTTGAGCGTGATGATACCGTTGGTCAGCAGCGTTTGCGCCTGTCCGCCGTGTCGGCGCAATACGGCACGCATACGGGCTTGCAGTTCCGCCATGTCGAAGGGTTTGACGATGTAGTCGTCTGCGCCGCCGTCTAAGCCGTTGAGCCGGCTGTGCAAATCGTCGCGCGCGGTCACGATTAAGACGGGAACGGTACAGCCGCCGTTGCGGATTTGCGCCAATACGTCCAAACCGTCTTTGCCGGGCAAACCCAAATCCAAGAGCAGCAAATCGTATGCTTGCGCCGCCACTGCTGCGGCAACTTCCGAACCGCGGCTGACCCAATCGACAGCGTAGCCGGTGTCTTTCAGATTGGCACTGACGGCTTGGGCAATCATGGCATCGTCTTCAACCAATAATACGCGCATGGAAGTTCTCCGGAGGATGGGTGGATTGATTATAACCGCACTCAATTAGTAAAAATTTAGGAACTGTCGAAAAACTGATTTTTTGTAAAAGATGAGGCCGTCTGAAATTTCGTTTTTCAGACGGCCTGTATACTTCAATCCCGATTATTTAGGGTTTTTCTCAATCAAGGCAACCAGTTGGTCGATATAGCCTTGAACAAATTCACGCGCAGATTCGATGAGTCGGCCGTTGTCGTCAAACAGGGTGGGCGAGTTGCCGAGGAATACTTCCGGCTGGCCAGTCAGCGGCATATCGAAATATGAGAGGGCAAGGCGCAGATTTTTTTGCGCGCTATAACCGCCCATTTTGCCGACGGAATGGCTGATGATGCCGGCCGGTGTTTTTTTCCAGGCAACATCGGCATTGGGTTTGGAGCCGATGTCGATGGCGTTTTTCAGGCAGGCGGGGACGGTGCGGTTGTTTTCGGAAGTCACGAACAATACGCCGGCTGAAGCTTTGATGGTTTCGCGGAACTCGGTATAGCTGGGCGGAGTGGGGAAGTCGGTAACGGCAGGATCATCGTAGTCGAAGTTATACAAAGGCAAATGGCCGATTTCGACGATTTGTGCTTCGTAGCCTTCGGGGAACATGGAAATGACGTTTTGTGCGATTTTTCGTGCGAACGAACCTTTACGCAGGCTGCCGACCAAGATGCTGACTTTTTTTGACATGTTTTTCTCCTGTTTGATAATGGAAATGAAAACTATTCTGGATTTTAGTGTTGTCTAGGGAAGCGGTCAAGGTTTCAGACGGCCTGTCAGCCGGTTTATGCTAAAATAACAATTTTTCCGATATTTCAAATTATTATGCACGCTTCTGATTTTCAAGAAAATGATACGGCGCACGAATACTACGCCGACAATCCTGATTTTCCAGCTAAAACCATTGTCGCCACCTTATTCATCGGCGCATTTTTCGGCTATCTCAACGACACGCTGCTGAATGTCGCGCTCACGCCGATTATGAAAGATTTCGGTGTCGATAAGACCACGGTTCAATGGCTGACGACGGGCTTTTTGCTGGTCATGGGGCATTTACGCCGATTACGGCAGGCGTGATTCAATGGTTTGAAACACGCAAAATGGTGCTGTTTACGCAGGTGACGTTTTTAGCCGGCTCGCTGATTTGCGCGTTTGCACCGACGTTTGGCGTATTGGTGGTCGGGCGTATGGTGCAGGCAGTGTCTGCCGCGTTTTTTGTCCCGCTTTTGTTTAATGGCGTATTGTCGATTTTCCCGCCCAACAAGCGCGGAACGGCGATGGGCGTGATTACCATGATGTTTACCGCCGCGCCTGCAATGGGGCCGACGCTGTCGGGTATCATCATCGACCATACGCATTGGCGCGTGCTGTTCGGTTTTACCGCGCCGTTTATGTTGGCGGCGATGGTGCTGGTGGGCAAATATTTGACGGTCAATTTGAGCAACATCAGCCGTCCGAAAATCGATATGTTGTCGGCTGTGCTGTCGATTGCGGGCTTCGGCGGGCTGGTTTATGCGAGCAGTAATTTTGCCCATATGCCGCTGGTGGAATTTATCCTGCTCTTTGCCGCTTCCGTTGTGCTGGTGGGGTGGTTTGCGCACCGTCAATTCCGTTTGGCCACGCCGTTGTTGAACCTTCGTGCGTTTGAATACAAGCAGTTCAGATATTGCGTTGTGATTTTGGCCGGTGCGATATTCCTGTTCTTGGGCTTGGAACTGATGGTGCCGATGTACACGCAGCAAGTGTTGATGCTGACCGGTACGGCAACCGGTCTGATTCTGATGCCTGCCAGTATTGCCCAAGCGGTTGCCACACCTTTGTTCGGCAAATTGTTGGACAAAAAGGGCGGACGCTTTGTCGTTTTGCCGGCAACAGTGATGCTGGTGGTGTCGCTGGCGGTATTGTGGCTGTTTTTGCGGATTGATACGCAAGTGGTGATGCTGACGGCGATGTTTACGCTGTTGGCGCTTTCCGTGTCTGCTTGTGTAACCGGCGAAACCCATGGTCTGAACGCGTTGCCGAAAACGCTCAATCCGCACGGTGCGGCGATTCTGACCACCATCAACCCGATTGCCGGTGCCATCGGCGCGGCGTTTTTCGTCGGTGCGACCAATATCGGCGAGAAACTTTCCAGCGCAGATATGCCGCAACAGGCAATGTTGGACGGTATCCATTTGGCGATGGGTTGCGCTTTGGTTGTCGGTGTTGCGGTCGTCATGTTTGCTTTGCGTTTGAAAGCACATCAGAAATAAATAAAAGGCCGTCTGAAACGTTCAGACGGCCTAAGTACCTCATCAGAATTTATAAGATTTTGTAACACAATGAAGTTAAAAAGTATTTTATCAATCAGCCTGATGATGGCGGTTTGTCCGTCATGGGCTTTGGATTTCGGGCGCATTCCTGAAAATGAGATTTCTGTTTATGTGCAGGAATTGGATAGCGGCAAAGTGATTGCCGAACACCGTGCCGATGAATTGCGCAATCCTGCTTCGACCATGAAGCTGGTAACGGCGTTTACCGCGTTTCGTATGCTGGGCGGCGATTATCGTTGGAAAACTGAGTTTAAAACCAACGGCTCAATCAAAGGCGATACACTGAAAGGCAATGTGTATTGGGTGGGGAGCGGCGATCCTGTGTTTGACCAGCATGATTTGGTGCAAATGCAGCAACAGATGCGCGATAAGGGCATACGCCATATTGATGGGCATCTGATACTCGACCGCAGCCTGTGGGGCGATGTGAAGAATCCGGATGATTTTGCTTCCGATTCTGCCGAAAGCTTTATGACGCCGCCCGACCCCAATATGTTGGCGTATAAAACCGTTGAACTGCGTGCTGAAAAAGAAGAAGACGGAAGCTTGGTCATCCGTACCAATCCGCCGCTGCCGAATCTGAACATTCAAAACAAATTGACGCTTGAAGATAAGGAAGGGAAGTGCAGTGTTTTAAAAAACCACATGAAGACTGCCTATAAAAACAATACGCTGACCGTATCGGGCAAGCTGCCGGAAAGCTGCTTGGGCAAAGAGCTGTATCTGAATATGTACAGCATGAAAGAATTTGTCGGCAAAAGTTTTGTGAACCAATGGCGCCAACAAGACGGTACGGTTTCAGACGGCCTGACGACAGGTGTTGCGCCTCATGATGCGCATGTGTTGGCAAGCCATCTATCCAAACCGCTTACCGATATCCTCACCGATATGAACAAGCATTCTAATAATCTGATTGCCCGTTCGGTTTTCCTTAAATTTGCCGGAAATGTGTCTGATTACAAGCTGGCGCAGACTAAGGCCGCCTCTATCGTAAAAAGCGAGCTGGCGGTTGCCGGTATCAATACGGAAGGGCTGGTGTTGGAAAACGGCTCAGGCCTGTCCCGCGTAGAACGGCTTAATGCGCGAATGATGGCGCAAATGTTGGAAAAAGCCTACTTCAGCCCGTTTAAAAACGAGTTTATCAGTACGCTGCCGATTGCCGGTAAAGACGGCACGCTTAAAACACGCTTGAAACAGCCAGGTGAAAACCTGCGCCTTAAAACCGGTACGCTTAAAGATGTCCGCGCATTGGCTGGGTATTGGTTGGGCGAAAAGCCGTTGCTGGTTGTCGTTATTATTAACAGCCAAAAATCGACCGATTATTTACGCGACTTGGATAAGCTGGTGTCTAAAATTGTTCAGCCCGGTGGCGAACATTGGATTGATGCTAAGGCCTCCTGCATGATTAGGTATCAGGCTTGATAAGCTAAAAAAGGCCGTCTGAAAATGTATTGACGTTTTCAGACGGCCTTTGTGTAAGAGGGGGAGGCAAGTATTTATGTCTATTTTGAATAGATGATATAGGGATTTGATGAATAAGCGTTTGGTGTGAATCCGCTTGAGATGGATGGTCTTTCAGGATTTAAACCATATGTCTGCTTTATTGTGTTGTCCTGTTTATACTATTTAAATAGCTGGATTTTTTATAAAAAGACATAGGATACAGACGAAAAAAATACCGGTAAAAACCGGTATTTTTTATTTTTAACTTGATGGCGCGGCGGACGGGGCTCGAACCCGCGACCCCCGGCGTGACAGGCCGGTACTCTAACCAACTGAGCTACCACCGCGCATCCATTGTCAAAGACAATGAAAAGGAAAGTGGTGGGTGATGACGGAGTCGAACCGCCGACATTCTGCTTGTAAGGCAGACGCTCTACCAACTGAGCTAATCACCCGTAAAAGGGAGATACTGAAAAATCAGTATTTTTAAATAATGGCGCGGCGGACGGGGCTCGAACCCGCGACCCCCGGCGTGACAGGCCGGTACTCTAACCAACTGAGCTACCACCGCGCATCCACTGTCAAAGACAATGAAAAGGAAACTTGGTGGGTGATGACGGAGTCGAACCGCCGACATTCTGCTTGTAAGGCAGACGCTCTACCAACTGAGCTAATCACCCGTGCGCAAAATTGCGAAGACGCTATTAAACCAAAAAATCCTGATGCGCGCAAGATTTATTTGCCGATTATTAGATATCTCCCTGTAAGCACCAGTTTTCAAAGGAAATAATTTCTTCCTGCTTGCCTGCGACAATCAAAATATCGCCGTTTTCCAAAACAAAATCAGGATCAAGGTCTTGGATTTTTCCGGTCTTGCGGCGGATAAACAATAGCTTCAGATGATGGGCGGACAAGGGCAATTCGCGGATGGTTTTGCCGATGGCATGTGCCTCGCCGTGCAACGGGAAGGCGTGACGGGAGATGGCTTTGCTGTCTTCGTCTGAGAAGCTGTCATCGTCGCTGCCGATAAACAAGTCTTGCAACGATGCATAGCGGCTGTGACGGATATGGGTTATGGTTTGATAAACATGGTTGTAGGAGAGGCCGTGGCCCAACATGGCATAGCTTGCCAGCACCAGGCTGGTTTCTTTGGTATCGGAGACGGTTTCTTCCGCACCCATTTCGGTAAAGGTTTTAACGTAATCGTCATTGGTGGCGCGAACATAAACCGGCATGCTCGGATGCATGGACATGATGTTGCCGAGAACATGTTGGGTTTCGTGCATATTGTTCAGCGTAATGACCACCATTTTGGCGCGTCCCAATCCGGCGGCTTCCAAAACTTCACGGCGTTTGGCATCGCCAAAGGAAACCGGTTCGCCTGCGTTGCGTGCCACTTGTACGCGTGCGATGTCCAAGTCGAGGGCAAAGTAGGGGATGCCTTCTTGCGCCAATACACGGGCAACCGATTGACCGCCGCGTCCGAAACCGATAATCAGGACGTGTTCGGATTTGCTCATGGTTTCCACCAACATGGAGTGCAAGTCCAAGGCTTTCATGTCCCAGTCGGATTTGACGAAGCGGCTGACGATGGCATCGCTGCTGCCCAAGATAAATGGAGCGGCAATCATGGAAAGCAAGACGGCTGCAGTAGCTGCTTGTTCCAATTCGGGCGAAACCATATTGATTTTGCTGGAAATGGCCAGCATCACGAAGCCGAACTCGCCGCCTTGTGCCAAATAAAGCGCACTTTTGAGGCTGTCGCCCACAGGGTTTTTCATGCGCAAAGCGATGATGAAGACGACCAGTGCTTTCAAAATCAACAGGATTGCCAACAAAATCAGGATTTGCTGCCAGTTACCTATCAGCGCCTGAATATCCAGCTTCATACCGACGGTAATGAAGAAGAAGCCCAGCAGGATATCGCGGAATGGACGGATATCATCTTCCACCTGAATGCGGTATTCGGTTTCGGAAAGCAGCATACCGGCAACGAATGCGCCCAATGCCATAGAAAGGCCTTCAAGCTCTGTCAGATAGGCTACGCCCAAAGTAACCAGCAAAACGTTGATCATGAAGAGTTCGGACGATTTGCGTTTGGCAACCAGTCTGAACCAGCGCGACATCACACGGCTGCCGATAACGAACAAAATGCCCAAGGTCAGCAACATTTTCAAACCGGCCAAGCCCAGCTCTACCCACAAGTTGCCTTCGCTGCCGCCTGCAAGCGCCGGAATCAGAATCATCAGCGGTACAACGGCAATATCCTGCATCAGCAAAACACCCATGGCCATTTGACCATGCGGCTGACCCAGCTCGGTTTTCTCCGACAAAATGCGGCTGACGATGGCGGTGGACGACATGGTCAGTGCACCGGCAGTGGCAAACGCCCAGTTGAACGGTGTGCCCATCGCCATCAAAATGCCCATAATCGAGAGCATGGTAACGATGACTTGCAAGCCGCCCAAACCGAACACGAGGCGGCGCATGGCTTTGAGTTTAGGCAGGGAGAATTCGAGGCCGATGCTGAACATCAGAAACACAATACCGATTTCGCCCAAATAGTCGGTAGCGTGGCTTTGCGGAATCAGTCTGAACATACCCGGACCGGCAATAAAACCGACCAAAAGATAACCGAGCATGGAAGGAATGTTGAATTTGCGGCAGCAGATAACCGTAATAACGGCAACCAACAGAACAATGACAATGGGAGCAAGGGAAAATTCGTGCATAGAGTGGGCGGCCTTTCATTAAAAGTAAATATTGTTATATAGAGGCCGTCTGAAACACGTCGAAAACCGACAGCAAACCCAAATAAAAACGCACAGAACTCAATTTATTCCTGCGATTTAATTTCCCGTATCATGCTTATTTGGATTTACTGTTTCGAGCGTTATCTAACGGATTATTAAGATTATATCAAGATAGAATGTAAAATAGTGTTTTGATTGACAAAAAGGGCCGTCTGAAATATTCAGACGGCCTTTAAATAAACAAACGGTTTAAGGCATCAACATGCCGCCGTTGACATGAAGTGTCTGACCGGTAATGTATTTTGCCTGATCAGAAGCCAAGAACAAGACTGCATCGGCAATATCTTGCGCTTCACCGAATTTGCCCAAAGAAGTTTGCGCTTCAAAGGTTTTGCGGGTTTCTTCCGGCAGAGCGCGGGTCATATCGGTGTTGATAAAGCCGGGGGCGACGCAGTTGACGGTAATGCCGCGGCTGCCGACTTCGCGCGCCATGGATTTGGAAAAACCGATCAAGCCCGCTTTTGCCGCCGCATAGTTGGTTTGACCGGCATTGCCCATCACGCCGACAACAGAAGTGATGTTGATGATGCGGCCGGCACGCTGTTTCATCATGCCGCGCAATACGGCTTTGGAAGCGCGGAAGACGGATTTGAGGTTGACCTGCATGATGTCGTCCCATTCTTCCTCTTTCATGCGCATCAGGAGGTTGTCGCGGGTAATGCCGGCGTTGTTGACCAAAATATCCAGTTTGCCGAATTCTTTCTCAATGTCGGCAATCAGGTTTTCGATGGTTTCAGGTTCGGCAGAATTCAATGCACGGCCTTCGCCGCCCCATTGCGCCAAGCGCTCGCTAATTGCAGCCGCACCGCTTTCGCTGGTGGCCGTGCCGATAACTTTTGCACCAGCCGCAGCCAAAGTATCGGCAATCGCCGCACCAATACCGCGCGATGCGCCGGTTACCAAAGCGATTTTGCCGCTCAAATCTTGTGTACTCATGTTTTATTCCTTAATTGCGATTGGAAAAATGGTTTCAGACGGCCTTATTTACCTAGAGAGGGTGCTTGATACCGTCGTTTGTTGATTCTGCGTAATAAATATTCTTTGTAGTATGCCCATGCTTGCTTTTTTTGTCCTTGTTTCCAAAGTCGTTTGGCTGCTTGTCTAAATTTCCTTTTAGGATTTGGAAAGGGCAACCAAGTTGATAGAGGTTGTTCTAGATATCCGTTATTCCATGGGGAATTCTTAAAATATTGATCATATGCGGGGTGGAAGCCTAATTGATGCCACGGTTTGATATGACCAACAAAATGGACTAAGCGGATATTGTTGGGATTATCGATTAATTCACTGTATTTTTGATGCCAATGTATCCAGTTAAAGTTTTCTGAAAGCCAGTGTACATGACCTATACAGGCTAAATTCAAAATATCTTGGTCTGGACAGGAGAGTTTAAAATTCTGTT
>NZ_JBQCWY010000088.1:0-9438 GCF_051956955.1 Neisseria sp. P0021.S005
CAGAACTGCGATATTGGTTGCGATAAATAAGAAAATGCGTTTCACCGATTATTCCTTTTTAGTGTGGTTTGTGAGGTGATTTTTATATGGGCGCATTGTCTCAAAAACTCTATAGAGATGAAACAGCATGATAGGCAAAGGTATGCAAATTCAAAGCAATTGAAGCAAAGGCCGTCTGAAAAGGTAGTCTCAACCAGTGAGAATCGCTTTTCAGACGGCCTCTTATAGGTAAAACTATCTGCCGGCTTCTTCCAGCCAGTTGCGCGGTATAAGGAATTGATTGAGGCGTGCTTCGGGTGAACCTTCTTCCGGCACATATTGATACTCGAAGCGTACCAAAGGCGGCATGGACATCAAAATGCTTTCCGTACGGCCGCCGCTTTGCAGGCCGAACAGCGTGCCTCTGTCCCAAACCAAGTTAAACTCGACATAGCGTCCGCGACGGTAGAGTTGGAAATCTCGTTCACGTTCTCCATAAGGCGTGTTTTTACGTTTGGCCACAATCGGCAGATACGCTGCGATATAGCCTTCCCCAACCGCCTTGATAAAATTCAGGCAGGTATCGAAATCCCAACGGTTTAAATCGTCAAAAAACAGGCCGCCCACGCCGCGTGTTTCGTTACGGTGTTTCAAGTAGAAATATTCGTCACACCATTGTTTGAATTCAGAATAAACCGATTCGCCAAATGGCGTGCATACGTCTCGCACCACTGTGTGCCAATGCACGATATCTTCTTCAAAAGGATAAAACGGCGTCAAATCAAAGCCGCCGCCAAACCACCAAACCGGCTCGGCATTTTCAGGATAGGCAATAAAAAAGCGCACATTGGCATGGCTGGTCGGGACATAAGGATTTTTCGGATGAATGACCAGCGACACGCCCATGGCTTCAAACGCCGCGCCTGCCAATTCAGGACGATGGGCAGTGGCAGAAGCCGGCATTTTGGTTCCCTTTACATGCGAAAAATTTACACCGGCCTGCTCGAATACTGCGCCGTTTTTCAATACGCGGGTTTCGCCGATACCCAGTTTCCCCGTCCACGCTTCATGCACAAATTTGGCTTCGCCATCTTCTTGCTCCAGCGCGGCGCAGATTTGGTTTTGCAGGGTTTTGAGGAGGGTTAGAACGGATTCTGTGTGCATGATATTTCCTTGATGGTGTTTTGTTATGGGTAAATTTTTGCAGGGCTTATCTTGTAATCAAGCTTGACTCATCAGCAATAGATTGAAAGGTATCGATGATGTGGCGATACCTTTCAGACGGCCTTGATTTATTCAGTAAAAAAGGTATGTGCGCCCAAATAGTTTTTGGCGTAGAACGGGGTGGAAAGTTTTTCGGTTTTGATGGTTTTGCCGCTGCTGGGGGCGTGGATGAATTCGCCGTTGCCGATGTAGAGGCCGACATGGGAATATTTGTGTGCGCCGCCGGTATTGAAAAAGACAAGATCGCCGGCTTTTAATTTGTCATCGGAAATTTTACGGCTGGCTGCGGCCATATCGCGTGCGGTGCGTGGCAGATTGACATTGAGGGCGTTTTTATAGACGAATTGGATCATGCCGCTGCAGTCAAAGCCTGTGGCTGTGGTACTGCCGCCCCATTTGTAGGGCGTGCCGATCAGGCCCATGCTGTGAAGCATCAATTCCTGCGAACCTTGTGTGCGGTCAATATGGGAAATGCGGACAGGTTGGACTTTTCTGGCGGTTATTTGCGGCTTGTGGGATTTGTGTTTGCTGGTGGTGCCGCAGGAGGCCAACAATAGGCTGGTGGTACAAACAAATAGGGTTTTGCAGATGAGTCGAGACATGGTGAATTTCTCCGGTCGCATGATTTATGTTTTCAGACGGTCTCTATAATAATCCTTCTATGGGCAGGATGGACAGGATTTTTGAAGTAACCCGTTTCCAGAATTTGGCTTCTGGTTCTTGTGCGTAAGTTCGTTTTTCACTTGGGTCATACCAGTATAGTTTATTGTAATTGCCAAGCGTTACCTGATAGGCGTAGTTTGGGGTGGTCGTAACGAGGGTGCGCTGCATTTGGCCTGCGATTTGGGGACTTTCGATGACGACACCCATTTCGGTATTGAGGCGTGCGGAACGTGGGTCGAGGTTGAATGAGCCGATGAAAATGCGTTTCTCGTCCACGATGAATGTTTTGGCGTGCAAGCTGGTGGCGGAGCTACCGGTCAAGCCGCGGTCTTTGGAGGTCGGAACGGCGTGGTTGGGCTGGAGCTCATAGAGTTTGACCCCAGCTTTAAGCAAGGGCTTGCGGTATTTGACGTAGCCGGAATGGACGGCGGCAACGTCGGTTGCTTGGAGCGAATTGGTCAAAACGGTAACGTCCACGCCGTTGTGAATCAGCTTTTCTATGGCTTTAACGCCCGATTTTGTGGGCACAAAATAGGGTGAGACAAGGTAAACGCTTTTTTCAGGTTGCTTGAGGGCGTCTTGTAGGCGTTCGGAAATAGGCGGTTTATGCCGGTCACGGTCTAAGCCTTTGGCCGGGTCATCGCTGATCAGGCGTGTGCTGACACTTTGCCACTCCATAAGGTTGCTCTGTATTTTTTGATAGAGGTTGGAGTGTTCAATGCTTTGACGGTAGCGGATGAGCGTTTGGTTTTTATCTTGGTCGGTGTAATTAAGTTCGGCTAGTCCTTTTTGCAGGTTTCCCCGTTTGATTATGCTACTTGCATTGTAGGCGGAATGGCTTGCCCAGTAGCGGTCGAAGTCTTGGGACACTTCTGTTACTACGCGTCCTGTTGCGAGGATATCGAGGTCGGCAAAGATGGTATCGTCGTTAACCTTAAAATATTCGTCGCCGATATTGCGTCCGCCCAAAATGGTGGCACGGTTGTCGGCGGTAAAGGATTTGTTGTGCATTCGGCGGTTAAGTCGCGGAAAGTCGGCAACGTAGCCGAGCGCACGCCATTTTCTGAAAATGAAGGGATTAAACAGACGGACTTCGATATTGGGATGATTGTCGAGTGCCAGCAGGAGATCATCCATGCCGTTGGTGTTGTTGTCGTCCAGAAGCAAACGCACACGGACGCCGCGTTCGGCCGCGCGATGAATCAGGTTGAACAAAAGCTTGCCGGAGATGTCGTTGTGCCAGATATAGTACTGCAAATCAAGAGTATGGTCGGCGGCTTCAATTAAGGCTGCTCGGGCAACAAAGGCTTCATGGGCATCGTTCAGCAGATAGATATGGGAAATATCGGCCTTGGAGGGGGTAGAAGGAATACCTAAGGCGCTGTCCAGTCGCGGCGTTGAAGGGATGTCAAGATAACTGCTTTGGGTGCGTTCGTCCAATGATGGCAAAAACGCGGCGCAACCGCCCAATAGCAGGGTATAAAGAAGAGGAAGATGAAATTTCATGGGAAACCGGTACAAACAATCCCTACCTAAATGATATTTAGGCAGGGATTGAATTGAAATTAGGTTGCTTGAATCAGCTTAGAAGGCAACATAATTTGCCGGATTGACTGGTTTGCCGTTTTGACGGATTTCAAAGTGCAACTGAGTGCGGGATGCATCGGTATTACCCATGTGCGCAATGGTTTGACCGCGTTTCACGGTTTGGTTTTCATTAACCAGCAGGCGTTGGTTGTGACCGTATGCGCTCAAGAATGAGGAGTTGTGTTGGATGATGACCAAGTTGCCGTAACCGCGCAAGCCTGAGCCTGCGTAAACGACTTTACCGTCTGCCGCTGCAACAACAGGCTGGCCTTGCGTACCGGCGATATCCACACCTTTGTTGCTGCCGCCGAAGTTGGCGATAACGTTACCGGTAGTCGGACGCTGCCATGTGATGCCGCTGACGTTGCGGCTGCTGCCGGTAGATACGGTCGGTGTATTGGCAGGCGTGCTTGGAGTCGGAGCAGTAGTTGTAGTTGTTGGAGTAGAAGGTTTGCTTGCAGAAGCTGCAGGTGCAACGTAGCCTTCAGGTTTCACACGGAGGGTTTGACCAATGCTGATGGTGTTGTCGGCCAAGTTATTCCATGCACGCAGATTGTCTTGGGTAATGTTGTAGCGTTTGGAGATGTTGTAAACGGTATCACCACGAACAACGGTATGTGTCGCTGCATTAATATCAACAGGCGCATAAGAAGGCGTGTAAGTGCCGGTGCTGCCGCTGTTGTACGTTGGAGCAGGTGTACTTACCGGCGGAGTGTATGGAGCATCTGCCGCTGGGCTGGTGTTGGTATTGTAAGGCGCTGCACCGTAAGGATTGTCAGCGGTAGAGCTTGTTGTTGAACCACCGCTTTGTGTGCCGACGACTACAGGAGCCGGTTGTTGGCTGGCACAGGCTGCAAGTAATAAAACCAAAGCTGCCGATCCGGCATAAGATACACTTTTTTTCAACATGTTAATGACTTTCGTATTCGGGTAATTGTTCTCGTCGAGGCATATCATAATAAAAATATGCTTGTTTCTCAAGTGTTCGGCTGTTAGGGACTGTTAAGGCGCAGGGATTTCTGACCAAAAGGAAGCGGTTTGCTCCATTTGTCCGTAGGCAGTCAAATCGACTTGCAGGGGGGTAATCGTGATGAAGCCGGACGCGCATTCGCCAAAGTCGGTACCTTCTTCGCTGTCGGAAACATCGCCGACCGGCCCAATCCAATAAATTTGTTCGCCACGTGGATTATACATGGGAACAATGCTTTGTTCATGATGACGACGGCCGAGCCGTGTAATTTTTATGCCTTGGATATCCTCAGGTGCGACGGCAGGGATATTGATGTTCCATAAGATGGGTTTGGAAATAGGGCGTTTGAGAAAGTAGGAAAGCAGTATCCAAGCGGCTTTTTCCGCGGTTTCCCAATAACGGCCGCTGGAGTCGGCAAGCGAAAAAGCAATGGCGGGAATGCCCATTAAATAGGCTTCAGTCGCGGCGGCAACCGTACCGGAATAAAGCGTATCGTCGCCCATATTTGCGCCGTTGTTAATGCCGGACAAGACTAAGTTGGGTTTGAAGTCGGCAAGGGCATGCTGGCCGACATGAATGCAATCGGTGGGGGTGCCGTTCACATAGTAAAACCCGTTTTCCGCCTGTTTCAGTTGTAAAGGACGGTCTAGAGTCAGGGAATTGCTGACGCCGCTGCGATCGCGTTCGGGCGCAACCACCCTGACATTGGCAAATTCTGCACACACTCTTGCCAAAACAGCCAAACCGGGCGCAAGATAACCATCGTCGTTTGAGATTAATATGTTCATGTGACAATATTGTGTCTATCGGTAAGATGGACGGTATTGTACTGGTTTGCTTGAGCGATTGTCCACGAATCGGCAACGTTTGGGCGGAAAGGATAATAATGAAACATTATGAGTTAGACCCCAAAGCTTTATTGGGCGGCGTGATTGCTTCAGACGGCAATCAGGAGATTGTTCAGCTTTCACTGCAGAAGAATAATGAAATTCCGGCATATGAGGCGGATGCGATTATTTTGCTTTTGGTTTTAAACGGCAAAGCCGAAATCAAAACGGTGGACGAAGTTTTGCAAACCGAAGGCTTGCAAGTTATCCGTCTTGAGCCGATGGAAGCGCACAGCATTCGCGCGTTGGCCGATAACACCAATATTTTGGTTATCAAACAATTAATTCACGAAACCGGTCTCAGCAAACGTTTGAGATTTGGAAGTTGCTGTCTGTAATGCAATAAAGGCCGTCTGAAAAGTTTCAGACGGCCTTTTTAAAATCAACTAGATTTATTTCAAACCTTTTTTCACCAAGTCTTCATAACCGCCATGGTTGGTTACGTTGGTGTAGCCGGCTTTTTTCAGCTCAGTCAGCGCGGCTTCTGCACGGCGGCCGCTGCGGCAGTAGAGGTTTACCGGTGCGTTTTTATCCGGGCTGACGGATTTGATGCGGTCAACGATTTGGTCATGCGGAATATTGAGCGCACCTTGCAAATGGCCTTCTTTAAATTCTTCGGCAGAGCGGACATCAATCCAAACGCCTTTTGCTTTTGCAGGCTGTGCCGCAATTTTTTCAACTTTAGGCATAGAGGCAGCGGAAGCGGCCAAAGGAGTGGCAACAGCGGCGGCAAAAAGTACGGCGGTCAGCAGTTTCTTCATGGTTCAATCTCCTATTAGACAGAAAACAATATGATAACTTTATCAGTTTAGCATTTCATCAGGCCGTCTGAAAGGGGAGTTGGCTTTCAGACGGCCTGATTTTACAAACCGATTAGCGTTGGGTTTCTACTGCTTCCAAAGCGCGTAAAGCGTAGGTATAAGCGGCACCAGCGTTCAGGGCGATAGCAGTGGCCAATGCGCCGGCGATTTCACTTTCGGTTGCACCTGCTTTGGCTGCGGCGGCTGCATGCACGCTAATACAGCTTTCGCAACGTGTGGTAATAGCAACGGCAATGGCAATCAGTTCGCGTGTTTTGGCATCCAGTGCTTCGGCAGCGGCTGCTTGATCCAGTACGCCGTAGGCTTGCAGCATTTTAGGATGGTTTTTACCCAATTCGCCGAATGCTTTTTTTACCAAGGCGGTATGTTCAGGCCAGTCTTTAAACATGATATGTCCTTTCTTAATGTGAGTGGATAAGATAAAAAATCCTATCCGTTTGTATTTGGTGTGTGTATTATTGCAATAATTTGAAGATTTAAATCGTCAAAACATCTCATTTATTGGTAAAAAACACTATGGATATTTTGGATAGGCTGGTCGAATTGGCGCAGGTAAAAGGCAGCGTGGATGTTCAATGTCTTTTTCGGGGGGAATGGTATGTGCGGCATGAACCAAAGCGTGCGCATGGTTTGGTACATATCGTAACTGCCGGTTCGGGTTATATCCGAATTGATGGGGAGCAAGAGGCTAGGCTGCTGAGTGCGGGGGATATCATTTTTTTTCCGCGCAGCGTAGGGCATACTTTGAGCAACGACAGCAGTTGTGAAAATCTCGGTGTCAGCGTGCTGACGAGTGAAAAAGGCGCATTTAAAGTCAAGCAGAGTCATGCAGGAGGCGATGCGGCTTTGCATCTTTTCTGCGCGCGGTTTGAATATGAAGCGCAGGCGGATATTATGGCGGGACTGCCTGATACTGTTTTGCTGAATATCAACCATCCTTCTTTACAGTATTTGGTGGCATTGTTGCAATATGAGAGCGGTCAGGCTTTGTCCGGCTCGGTAGCGGTCGTGAACGCATTGGCTTCGGTGTTGCTGGTATTTCTACTTCGAGCCAGCCTGGAGAAAAATGGGGCAGCGCAATTAAGCGGTTTGCTGAATGGTTGGCAGGACAAACGTTTGCGGAATTTGCTTCAGGCAGTAGTGGATAAGCCGGAAGAGGAATGGAATATCGAGAAAATGACCGAGATGGCCAACTTATCTCGCGCCCAGTTGATGCGGGTATTTAAGCAGCAGACGGGAACAAGCCCTCATGCTTTTGTAAACAGTATCCGCTTGCAGCAGGGGGCGTTATTGTTAAAGCAGACAGCCGATTCGGTTTTATCGGTTGCGCTCTCGGTGGGTTTTCAATCGGAAACGCATTTTGGCAAGGCATTTAAAAAGCAATATGGGATATCGCCGGGGCAATATCGTAAGAATGATCGCGCTGATGAAGCAGCAGTACAAGCGGAAGAAATGCCGATTTACTTTATTTGAACAGATGATAAAAGGCCGTCTGAAAGTGTAAAAATGAAATCTAGGATTTCCAAAACACTTTTCAGACGGCCTCAATTTTAAAACGTATCAATCAAACAGAATTAGTCCAGTTTTTTGAAATGACGGCGACGTTCCAATTCGCTCAGGTAGCGTTTACGCAGGCGGATGGATTGTGGCGTGATTTCAACCAGTTCGTCATCGTCGATGAACTCAACTGCACCTTCCAAAGTCAATTTGATAGGCGTAGTCAGGCGCACGGCTTCATCTGTACCGCTGGCGCGGACGTTGGTCAGTTTTTTACCTTTCAGAGGGTTTACCACCAAGTCGTTGTCGCGGCTGTGAATACCAATAATCATACCTTCGTAGACTTTGTCGTTTGGAGAAACGAACATACGGCCGCGGTCTTCCAAGTTCCACAGGGCGTAAGCAACAGCTTCACCTTGCTCTTGAGAAACCAGGACGCCGTTGTGACGACCTGGCATATCAGGTTTAACCGGAGCATAGTCGTCAAAAACGTGGCTCATCAAGCCGGTACCGCGGGTCAAGGTCATAAATTCACCTTGGAAACCGATCAGGCCGCGTGCAGGAATATGGTATTCCAAACGTGTACGACCGTTACCGTCGCTTTCCATATTGGTCAATTCGCCACGGCGGCGGCCGAGTTCTTCCATGACCGCGCCTTGGTTTTCATCCGGCACATCCACAGTCAGATTTTCGTAAGGCTCGCATTTTTGACCGTCAATTTCACGGAATACCACGCGCGGTTTGCCGACTGCCAATTCAAAGCCTTCGCGGCGCATGTTTTCCAACAAAATGGTCAAGTGCAATTCGCCGCGGCCAGAAACGCGGAAAACGTCGGCATCGGCTGTATCTTCAACACGCAGGGCAACGTTGGTCAGCAATTCTTTTTGCAGGCGGTCGCGGATTTGGCGGGAAGTCACGAATTTGCCTTCAGTACCGGCAAGAGGAGAAGTGTTGACCATAAAGTCCATGGTCAGGGTCGGCTCGTCCACGCTCAACATAGGCAAGCCTTTGGGATTGTCTTTGTCGGTAATGGTTACGCCGATACCGATGTCTTCAATGCCAGAAATAATCACGATGTCACCGGCCTCAGCTTCTTCCAAAGGTACGCGTTCCAAGCCTTGGAAGCCCAACAGCTGGTTGATGCGGCCTTGGGCGACTTGTTCTTCATGATTCATGACGGCAACGACTTGGCCGGGTTTGATGCGGCCGTTCAGGATGCGGCCGATGCCGAGGCGGCCGGTGTAGTTGTCGTAGTCCAGTTGGGAAATTTGCAGTTGCAGCGTTTTGTCCGCGCTGCCGCTTGGTGCAGGCGTGTGTTTCAAAATGGTCTCGAACAGAGGGCGCATGTCGCTGCTCTCGTCGTTTTCATCCAGTTTGGCAAAGCCGGACAGGCCGGAAGCATAGACGATAGGGAAGTCCAATTGTTCGTCGGTTGCGCCCAAGTTGTCGAACAATTCGAATGTTTGGTCGATAACCCAGCTTGGACGGGCAGATGGTTTGTCGATTTTGTTGATAACAACGATAGGTTTAAGACCCAAAGCCAAGGCTTTTTTGGTCACGAAACGGGTTTGCGGCATAGGGCCTTCTTGTGCGTCAACCAACAGTACGACGCAGTCAACCATGCCCAATACACGTTCCACCTCGCCACCAAAATCAGCGTGTCCCGGGGTATCTACGATGTTAATGTGGTAGCCTTCGTATTCGATGGCGGTATTTTTAGCGAGAATGGTAATGCCGCGTTCTTTTTCAAGATCGTTGCTGTCCATGACGCGTTCTTCGACTTGCTGGTTGGAACGGAATGTACCGGACT
>NZ_JBQCWY010000089.1:0-9197 GCF_051956955.1 Neisseria sp. P0021.S005
ATGGTCGTTTTCAACCGCTGCCATGGTAGTTCGGAAACGTTCGATATCTAACCCGTTAATCATGTTTTGTCCTTTCATATGATGAATTGCAGATGGTTTTTCGCTACACTTACACGCCCATTTTCCACGCGGAGATGCGCTTCAAATTATCCACCGTGTCGTGATTGACGATGGCGGCGAACGTGCTGTCCAGTTTGGCAATTTCAGCTTGTCTTCATCGCTGAGAGCAAAATCAAAGACATTCAGGTTTTCCGCCATACGTTCGGGTTTGGTGGATTTTGCCAATACAATGATGCCACGTTCCACCAGCCAGCGGGTAATCACTTGCGCCACGGATTTGCCATATTTCGTACCAATTAGCGACTGACAAAATGGTGGGCAAAAGCCCACCGCTTCAAGTTGATGTTTTATCATTAACCGAACACTTTTTTCAAATGTGCTTGGTAGTCTGCGAAGTATTGTTCTACTTGTGGATTTTTAACTACATCGTTACATGTAAATGTCGGTAGACGGGTCAAACCGATGAACTCGTTGAGTTTGTGGAAAGGCATGTACACAGCATCCACATCTTTGCCTTCAAAGAAGTCGCCTTCACGGGTGAACGCTTCAATCGGCGCATTCCAAGTAAGCGAAAGCATGTGTTTTTTGCCTTGCAATAAACCACCTGTACCGAAGCCTTCGGTCGGGCTGACACGATGACGGCCATCACTGTGGTAAAGCTTGCCGTGTCCAGCGATAAATACTTCGTCTATGTATTTCTTCACTGTCCAAGGCTCGTGCATCCACCAAACAGGCATCTGCCAAATCACGGCATCCATCCACAAGAATTTTTCGATTTCTGCCTCAACATCATAGCCAGCATCAATCACAGTTTCTTTTACATTGTGTCCAAGTGCGGTCAAAACTTCTTTTGCTTTTTTGTGAAGCGTGTGGTTTAACTCACCATGAGAATGACCGAAAGCTTTACCACCGTTTAATAATAAAATGTTCATTTTTACTCCTAGAATAAATAATTTATAAAAAAAGGATGTGATGTTTACGGATATTGTCTTCTGTTTATTCTCAGAAGTTGAAGTCATTTTATGATTTGTTTTTATTGAGATAAATAGGGTTTATCTTTATAATGTAATGAATTAAATTCACTAATAAAAAAGAGTTTAAAGAGAAAATGCAGAACTTTAACGAACTGAATTATTTTTTAACACTGGCGCAAACGCAGAGTTTTGTGAAAGCGGGGCAACTTTTGGGGATTTCTTCTTCGGCGTTGAGTCATAGCATGAAAAATTTAGAAATGCGGCTAAATTTGCGTCTGTTCAACCGCACTACACGCAATGTATCGCTGACCGAAGCCGGGCAACAGCTTTTCGATCAACTTTTCCCACTTTATCAAGCCATAAACCAAGAAGTCGATGCATTAAATGATTTTTTGAATACGCCATCGGGATTGATTCGCATCAACGCCCCGGCGATGGCAGCGGAAGCCGTGTTGTATCCAAAATTAAAGCCGATTTTGAACCAATACCCGAAAATCCGCTTGGAAATCGTGGTGGACGATCGTTGGGCAGATATTGTGAAAGAAGGATTTGATATGGGCGTTCGGTTAGGTAACAAGGTAGCGAAAGAGATGATTGCCGTACCGATTTCTGCGCCGTTCAAAATGGTATTGGTCGCCTCGCCCGATTATTTGGCGCAATACGGTTCGCTGAAAAATATTGATGATTTGCAGCAGCACCGCCTTATCGGTGCGAAGCTCTCCGCCGAACACGGCACGGAAATTCAATGGGAATTCAAATATAAAAAAAAGCTGATTACGTTCACACCAAAATCGCAGTTTTCTATCAACAATCATCTGCGCCTGCAAGCCGTTTCAGACGGCCTTGGCATCACTTGGCTGCCACATATCATCGCCGCAGACGCACTCCATTCTGGGCAGTTGGTTGAGCTGTTACCCGAGTATGCCATCACTTACGATCCGCTTTACCTCTATTACCCCAGCCGCCGCGGGCATTCCAATGTGTTTAAGTTGATTGTGGATGCGTTAAAAGTAAAAGCCGTCTGAAATTTCAGGCGGCCTTTTTAATAACAAAGTGCGGTCAATTTCCAGCACTTTTTATCAATCCCTTTTCTTCACCAAAACAACGCATTAAGCAATCCAATACGGTGCGTACTTTTGCTGATTGGGTGCGATGTGCGGTGGTGGCATAAAGGGTGCGGGTGGGAAGTGTGTGTTCAGGTAATACAATGCTTAACTGACCATTTTCTATCAAAGGCGCCACATCGCCAGAAAGCAACACCGCCAACCCCATGCCGGCACAGGCATATTCTCGTGCGACCAGTGAAGAATCTGGGCAATCGGTGCGATTTTCGGGCAGCGTTTCCGGTAGCCCTAAACACTTGAATGCGTGTAGCAGGACATTGCTATTGTGATTAAGCCAGTCGGCATTGAGTAAATCTTGCGGCTGGGCAATGGGGTGTTCACGCAAATAGTCTGGTGAAGCGCAAATCAAGGTTTGCCATTGTGCCAACGGGCGCGCGATGCTGTCGGGATCGTCAGGATGTAAAACAACGCGGATAGCGATATCGGTATCGTTTTGCAAATCCACCAAGCGGTTGTTTTCATTGAGTATTAAGCGAATTTTTGGGTAACGATGTCGTAAGGTTTGCACGGTACGTTTCATCGGTTCAACCGCGCTATAACCGGTCGGTAGGCTGATGCGGACTTCACCTTCCGGTTCGGTTTGCAAAATACCCATTTCGCGCTCAACGGCATCGTGCCAGTCGGTTAATTGACGGGCGTATTGCTGCAACTGCCGCCCTTCTGCCGTCGGCGTGAGGCTGCGTGTGGTGCGGTTAAGCAATTTGACGCCGTAATGATTTTCCAGCTTGCGAATGGCTTGACTGATTGCGCTGGCGGTCATGCCCAAATGCGGCGCGGTGGCATTCATACTGCCGTATTGCAGCACGGTGGCAAAAATATAGATAAGTTTGAATTGCTCCATTATAAAGCCTTTCTTAAAACTGTTTATTTAATTTGATAGATTATCAAGTTAATTAAAGTAATATACAATATATTTCATTACAAACAGATGAAGCAAGGAGTACTTTATGCCACATATCAATATCAAATGTTGTCCAAAGAACCTGTCTGAACAGGAATTGCAAGCCTTTGCAGATGATTTAACGGCTTTTGCCAGCGAGCGTCTAAACACGCCTGCAGAATTCATCACTATTGCCTACACTGAAATTCCGGATGATGAATGGAAAGAAAAGGTTTGGGACAAAGAAATTGAGCCAAATGTAGAGAACCTGTTACGTAAACCCGAATATGACATGTAACCTGCGCGTATCATCAAAACCCTAAAAAAACGACCGCACTTTACTCAGGAGAACAGCATGAAAGCATTTAAAAAATTAGGGTTTAGCGTACTTTTCGCCACTCTTGCAACGAGCAGTTTTGCCGGTGAACCGTTGCGCTATTTTGGACAAAATGAAACTGCCTACCATAGCCAAGTGCCTTATGGGAACAATGAAAAAGTTGGTCGTTATGCGACGGCAAGTGATGGGGCGAAAATTTATTTTGAACGCTATGGCAAAGGCTCACCTGTAATTGTTTTGCATGGCGGATTAGTGGGTTCAACAGCTGAAATGGGCGAGTTTATTGACCGTTTAAGCCAAAATCATGAAGTCATCGCCATCAGTACACGCGGTCATGGCAAATCTGAAGTCGGCAGTGTTGCGCCAACTTATGCACAAAAAGCGGCTGATGTGCTTGCCGTATTAAAAGCCGCACAAATTAACGGTAAAGTGGATTTGCTCGGCTTTTCAGACGGCGCTTATACCGCCCTCACCTTTGCTGCCGATTATCCCGAACAGGCAGCCAAAATTATTGCTATCGGTGCCGGCGAATGGAAACGTGGTTTTATTCAAGGCGGGGGAAATAAACGTGCAAGCTATGAACAAATCCGCCAGTTAGATCCAAGTTATTGGGAAATGCAACAAAGCATTCGCCCCAACCTACAACAAACGGCAACGTGGTTTGACAATGCGCAGAAAAATTATGACAACACCCAAGTTGGCAAAGAGACATTTGGTAAGATCCAATCGCCGGTGTTGTTTGTGGTTGGCGAAGACGATGCCAATGCACCCTTGGATACAGTCATCAACGCCTATCGCATGACACAGAATGCCGATTTATCCGTTATCCCTAATGCGCCACATCCGGTATTTGTCTTGAACTTCCCGGCTGTTTGGACTATTGTAGAACCGTATTTGAATAACAAATAATGAAAGGAAAACAAAATGCTTAAATTATTTACTTTACCTGGTGAAGGTAAAATTCGCAGTCCATCACCTTTCGCCTGGAAAACCGAAGCGATGCTGCGTTTATCCGGCTTAGATTTCGAAAAAGAATATGTTGCCGATCTTAGCAAAATGCCTAAAGGCAAAGTTCCGGTATTGCAAGATGGTGAGAAGTTGATCCCTGATAGCTCTCTCATTCAGCGTTATCTAACCGAAACCTACGGCATTGATTTAGATAAACATTTAACGCCTGAACAAAAAGCGATTGCTGAAGCCTTTCGCCGTATGACAGAAGAACATTTATATTGGATGGGCGTATATAACCGTTTCGTCGATCCTCTCGGCAAACCATTTATGATGAAGGCAATGTTTGATGGTATGCCGACCGAACAAGCCGAAGCGATTTTTGCTGTGTTACAGGAAAACGCGAAAAAAGAAATGTACGGACATGGTATCGGAAGACACACGCAATCCGATATTTACGCTTTTGGAAAAGGAGATTTAGACGCCATTAGCAACTACTTAGGCACAAAACGCTACTTTTTCGGCGAAGAATTAACCTCCGTTGATGTGGCCATCGTGCCTGTTGTTGCAAACCTGATTCTTACCCCCATCGACACTGAAATTGCGCTATATGCAAGAACCAAAGCAAATTTAGTCGCCTATATTGAACGTTTCGATCGGGCAGTATTTGGAGAATAAAGCAAGAAATCAAAGGCCGTCTGAAATGTTTCAGACGGCCTTTTATTTATATCTCCCAGTCTTTTCTCAGCAAATCCTTTATTGTTTGATCGGCTGCTAATCAATTACCTACTCCAACTTTAACAATGGAAAGTGGGCAATCTATTCAATCCGGTTATGCCGCACCAACGCTATACGTTTCGCCCTTGCTGTCCGCTTGGCCAACAATGGCAGCAACGGCAGCGGCCAAGCCGTTGCGTGTCATGTATTTTTGCGGAATTTCTTGGGCATTTTGTGTCAAGGTATAGGCATTATCTTCGCCATCGGCAAGGCCGCAGGGGCGCAAGATAGTCCAATTCAAACCGCTTTGTTTGAGATAGATTTCGGCTTCTGTTTTGGCACGGACGGCTTCACCTAGTGCCTGTTTGAACGGCTCGCTCATCATGTCCCATTGTTCACCGCAGCCCATGCTGGTAATCAGTACAAAGCGGGCTTGCGGATTGGCGGCTTTCGTGGCGGCAATAATGTTGATATTGCCCAGCGCATCGCTGCGGATACCCTCTTCGTTTTTGCCGCCGACAAAACTGATCACGGTATCAGGATGGTATTGTGCCAACGCTTTATCGAGCGCGTCGGCATCAAGCGCATCGGCGACAACGGTTTGAATATTGTGTTCGACAAAAAAACTGTCTTCAGACGGCTTTCTTAATACGGCGACGGTATCGGCTGAGTCAGTCAATGTGCGGATATAGGCGCGGCCGGACGGGCCGTTGGCTCCGAAGATGAGTTGCATGTTTGGGGCTCCTTTGTATGGTAGATGTTTATTGTTAGAAAATCCGCTCCTCTACGCGGCAAGGAACGGATTTTCAGGCCGTCTGAAACCGTTTAAGCGGCATCAAACAGTTTTCGCATGGCTTCGATTTGATGTTGTTTCAACTCGCCTGCTTCATCGCGGCCGACGAAAATTTTAAACATGGCGCCGCCGTTGCGGTTGATAAAGTTGAGCGAGCAAGTGGCTTTACCCATAAACGGGCGTTCCAAAAGGTAGATGGAGGCGCAGTTTTCATAGTAGATGTGGCCGTGTACGCCGCCGTCGGTTTCGGGATGGTCAAAGTTGTAGAAGCCGCGGCCGACTTTGCCGTTAGGCAGTTTGCCGCTGACTTCGACGATGGCATCGGGGGTGTGGGCGATGAAGGTAACGGATTCATTCCATGCGGCAACGGCTTGGAGAATTTCGACTATGCGGCTGCCTTCGGTTTGGCGCACGTTCTCTTCAGGCAGGCAGCGGATAACGTCTTCAAAACTGCATTGGTTTTGCGCGGCCAGCATTTCCAGTACTTGGCCGGGATTTTTTTCCAATGATTGACGCAACATGGTTTGTTGTTCGGCTGAAAGTTTTTGCATGGTTTGATCCTTTTCTTGAGTTGGAAGAGTGAGCATGAGTTTGCGGATAAGGGTGGGCGACCAATAACGGCCACTGGTATTCAAACGGATAATGCCGTCTGAATCAGGTTCTTTAAAAAGCTGCATTTCCTGCCATTGGGCAATCAGCTTTTGCGCTGCTTTGTTGCCGTCAAACAATAATGGATTCAGACGGCCTGTTTCAATATCGTGCTGAACTTTGCTGAGCAGTGCTTTATTTGGACTATGGCCGCTCATAAACGCGATGTTTTTCTCGCCTTTCGGCGTAGCAAGATAACTCTCCAAATCGCCCTGCACCTGATAGCTGAAACCGCCGAAGTTACCCCCTGCGCCGGAGCCGAACGCCAAACAGGGAATGTCAGATTTGATCAGGGTATTGTAGCGGTTGCGCTCGCCGCGGCCGGGATAGGCGAAGTGGCTGTTGCTGACATGTTCCCAGCCTTTTTCCAGCAGTGTTTCAACCGTGTAGGCATATTGGTCTGCCTGAATATCGAAACCCGGCGGTGTCGGAAATGCGCCTTTTTCAATCATGCGGTTGATGGGCAGCATGGGATAAAGGTTGAACGCATACGTATCCAAACCGGACAGCGGCAGCTCGGCGGCGCGGGCGATATCGTTTTGCCAAACTTCATCGGTTTGATTGGGTAGGCCGAACATCAAATCAGCGACAATCACGGCATCGAGTTCGCACAATTTTGCCAAATATTCAAACGCCTCGTCGCCGCTGTGTTTGCGACCGAGACGGCGGCGGATGGCGGTATTGAAGGTTTGCACGCCGATGGAAATACGGTTGGCCCCTGCTTCGAGACAAGCCTGTGCTTTTTCCAAATCGAAATGGCTCATGCGCCCTTCGATGGTGAACTCGCAGTCTTCGGCAAGCGGTAGATATTGGTAGCAGGCACAAATCAGGCGGACAAGGTCCTCCGTAAGCAACGCGGTCGGCGTACCACCCCCGAAATAAACGGCTCGGATTTTGCCCTTGCCTGTACGGACTTCAGCTTCAGCGGCCATTTCTTCGATAATTTTGTCGGTGTACACGCTGCTTTGGCTATCCTTCCACGCATTACGGTAGAAGCCGCAAAAAACGCAATGGTTGGCGCAAAATGGAATATGCAGATAAGCAAGCGCGTCCACATCGGTGGCATGGGGAAGCTTTTTCTTCCAAATGTTCTGCCATTGGGGACGCGGCATTGGAACGCCGCCCCAAACCGGCATCAATGCCTGACGTTCGGGAAATGCCTTGGGCGCGGATTGTTTCGGAGTCCAAACAAGCTGCTGTACCATGATAATGATTAATAAAAATTATTAATAAGATTGATATATTAAATAACCATCATCGTTTTCTTGTCAATAATTTTGAGTAATTAAAAATCAGTATTATTTTAAAATATTGTATTCTATAAATAATTAAATGTATTTCTATTTGATGGAAATCGGCATTTTACTTGTGAAATGTGTAAAATTTGGTTCTTCAAGTCGGGAACATCCTCCCATCTCGTTTGATTTTTGAACGATAAAATAAATTTTCTTTATCGTTTTTTAGACGGCCTGTTGGCGCTCAGCTTCTGAAATAAAACCCTGCTTCATCTTCGCAACGGCGTATCTGCCAACCGTAAACCGATTCAAGCAAGTCGGGGCGCATCACTTCGCCCACCTTGCCTGATGCAATGACTTTTCCCTTATTCATCAAGATAATATGTTCCGCATAACGCGCGGCGAGGTTTAAATCGTGCAATACCATTATTGATGAGGCACGGCTTGAATGCCCGACCAAATACTGCATCAGGCGGTGTTGGTGGCGGATATCGAGATGGTTGCACGGTTCGTCCAAAAGCAAGACCGGCGCATTTTGCAACAGGGCGCGGATGATGTTGGCGCGTTGCTGTTCGCCGCCTGAGAGCTTGCCGATACGCTTATCCGCCAATGCTGTCAAATCAAAATAATCGAGCAACTCGTCCGACCATTCATGGTTCAGACGGCCTTTTTGTACGAATGACGCCAACGCAATGTATTCGCGTACGGTCATCGGCATATTGTAACGGCCATGCTGCCCGACCCATGCCACCCTGCCCGCACGGATTTGCGGCGCAATGGCCTCACCGAAAAGAGTGATTTTCCCCTGCCCTGTTTGCCCGATTAAGGCACGCAGTAAAGTAGATTTACCCGCACCATTCGGGCCGATAATGACGGTCATGCCCGAAGGTATATCCAGTTGATCGATTTCAAGCAGGGTTTTGTCTTGGACGCGGACGGAAAGATTACGGATTTGAAATAAGGTATGCATGGCAAAAGATATGGTGCAATGAAGTTTCAGACGGCCTGTTTAGGCATCAACGGCTTTTCAAAGGCTTGATAAACAAATACATAAAAAATGGTCCGCCCAATAAGGCAATCACGATACCAACCGGCAGATCGACAGGGTATGTTAGCCAGCGCGCCGCGCCGTCCACCACCATCAAAAATACTGCGCCCAACCAAGCCGACAGCGTAATCAGTTTGCGGCGACTGCCGCCGACGGTTTGCGCCAGCACATTGGGGATCATCATGCCGAGAAAACCGATGATGCCCGAAAGCGATACCGCCGCCCCCGTCATCAATGCCGCGCCGATTACGGTTTGCACACGCAATGCCCCGACCGACACCCCCATACTGGCAGCCGTGTCTTCGCCCGTCATCAAAACGTCCAGCCGCCTGCCTGCCGACAGCAAAATCAGAAAACCGGGCAACATGACCGCGATTGCCGCGACAGGCGATGAGAAACCGGCTTCGGCAAGGCTGCCCGACAGCCATGTGGT
>NZ_JBQCWY010000090.1:0-9146 GCF_051956955.1 Neisseria sp. P0021.S005
AATCGGCCATTTTCGGATTTAAGATTTTCAGTTCGACTTCGGTTTGCATGACAGGACTCCGTATTGTTCTATATTGGAAAGGGCTACGATTATACACAAATGCCCTTGAGGCCGTCTGAAAAAACGGGGTATGATTCAGTCAAACCTAAGGAGAAAAATCATGGAACTGCACAATATCCGCGAAGATTACAGCAAACGCGAGCTGTCGGAAGCCGAATGCCACGCCGACCCGATTGTCCAATTCGAGCAATGGCTGAACGAAGCGATTCACGCCGAAGTCAACGAGCCGACAGCGGTCAATGTTGCCGCCGTAGGCGAAGACGGCAGGCCCAACAGCCGTATGGTACTGCTGAAAGAAGTCAACCCCAAAGGCTTTGTTTTCTTTACCAATTACCACAGCCGTAAAGGACGCTCCTATACGGCACACCCTTTTGCCGCCATGACTTTTTTCTGGCCGGAACTCGAACGCCAAGTGCGCATTGAAGGACGCATTGAAAAACTCGATGCCGCCGCTTCGGACGAATATTTTGAAAGCCGCCCGTATACCAGCCGTATCGGCGCATGGGCAAGCGCGCAAAGCGAAGTGATTTCCAGCAAAACCGTATTGGTGGCCAAGGCCGCGGCCGTCGGTGTCAAACATCCCCTGCATGTTCCCCGCCCGCCGCATTGGGGCGGATACCTCGTTATTCCCGACCGTATCGAATTCTGGCAAGGCCGCCCCAGCCGCCTGCACGACCGCATCCAATACCGCCTGGTTGACGGCAACTGGATACGCGAACGCCTTTCGCCATAATTTTCGGATTTTCAAACAAAAATTTACTGGTTGAGTTACAATACAGCCTTTCATCGGCAGGCCGTCTGAATCTGATTTTCAGACGGCCTTTTCCCCCAATCCAACCCCTGCCGCAACTGCCGCAGAAGAACCGCTTTTTCAAGCGAGTTAGGAAAAATCATGTCCAAACAGCCTTCCAGCAAACGCCAATGGCGCGACGGCGTATCATCTACCGCCAAAAAACCTTCCAAACCGGTCAAATCCTTTGCCAATAAAAAACGTCCAGACGACGAGCGCAAAACATCAGGCAAACCTTACGGCCAAAAAGTTTCAGACGGCCCCAAAGCTCAAAATACCGCACCTAAACAACGTGCTGCCAAAGCCAAAAAACTGGTGGTCCGCAACCCAAACCAAAAAATCATGGAGCACGCCCGCGATTTGAAAGAACGCCGCAGCGACCTTTCCCGCTTCGAACCCGAGCGCCTGCAAAAAGTCCTGGCCGCTTCCGGCGTCGGCTCACGTCGTGAAATGGAAGAATGGATTAGCAACGGCTGGGTAACGGTCAACGGCCGCGTAGCCCAACTGGGTGAAAAAGTCACGCCCGACGATCATGTTACCGTCAAAGGCAGCATCATCAAACTCAAATGGGCAGACCGCCTGCCACGCATCATCCTCTACTACAAACAAGAAGGCGAAATTGTTTCCCGCGACGACCCGCAAGGCCGTGTCAGCATTTTCGATCGCCTGCCGCAAGCAGCCAGCAGCCGCTGGGTAGCCATCGGCCGTTTGGACATCAATACCAGCGGCCTTTTGATCCTGACCACCTCAGGCGAACTTGTTCAACGCTTTGCCCACCCCAGCTTTGAAGTCGAACGCGAATACGCCGTACGCGTATTGGGCGAGTTGACCACCGAACAAATGCGCGTCCTGACCGAAGAAGGCGTGATGCTCGAAGACGGTTTGGCAAAAGTCGAACGCATCTACGAACAAGGCGGCGAAGGGGCAAACAAATGGTATAACGTCGTCATCAAAGAAGGCCGAAACCGCGAAGTACGTCGCATTTTTGAAAGCCAAGGCCTGACCGTCAGCCGCCTTGTCCGCGTAGGCTTCGGCCCCATCGGCCTGCCAAACCGCCTAAAACGCGGCCAGTTCTACGAACTCAATCCGGCAGAAGTCGCCAACATCATCAAATGGGCAGATATGCTGCTGCCAGGCGAACGTCGCCGGAAGAAAAGTTAATGTAAGATAATTCGGGGCTGAGGCCTTTACAAAATCGTCTCAGCCCGACAAAATCTTGCCCAAGTCATAAACATAGTGGGTTAAGTTTAAACCAGTACCGCATTACTCCGCCTTGTCCTGATTTAAACTTAACCCACTATTCACACATTAAAATTCAAAAAAAGTAACTCAGCGCCAGCGTTAACTCTGCCAATACACTGCCATCAACACTTTTAACAATCAGCATGTGATATTTCCCAGGAGCTTAAATCATGCCCCGTTTCTTCCTGAAAACCATTTCCATACTCACTTTAGCGGCTTTGACTGCGTGTTCCGGTCCACTCGACCGATCAGACTCGTCAACCGAAAATCTTCAGGGCGCACCGGACTCAACATTGCCTGCTGCTGCCGTTGCTGAAGAAAATCTGTCTCTTACAGAAAACACTGAACGCTACCAAGAACAACCTGACCAACCGGTTAAATCCGTTGCTCAAGAACCTGTTTCCACATTCAGCATCGATGTCGATACCGGCAGCTACGCCAACGTCCGCCGATTTCTGAACAGCGGCGAACAGCCGCCTACAGATGCTGTACGAATTGAGGAAATCATCAATTACTTCCCTTATAACTATCCACTGCCTACTGACGGCCGTCCATTTGCCGTTCACACTGAAACCATTGATTCTCCATGGCAACCGGAAGCCAAGCTGATCAAAATCGGTATCCAAGCACAAGACACGGCAAAGAAAGATCTTCCGCCTGCCAATCTTGTGTTCCTCGTGGACGTATCCAGCAGCATGGATGAAAAAAATAAACTTCCGTTGGTTCAAAAAACGCTGCAGATCTTGACCCAACAATTACGTCCTCAGGACAAAGTTACCCTGATTACCTATTCATCAGGCGAAGAGCTGGTACTTCCGCCTACATCAGGTTCAGATAAAGAAACCATCCTGAAGGCCATCGACAAACTGAAAGCCGAAGGCTCGACTTCGGGCGAATCCGCTTTACGCATGGCCTACGAAGAAGCGCAAAAAGCCTTTGTACCCAACGGCATCAACCGTATCCTGCTGGCAACCGATGGCGACTTTAACGTTGGCGTATCTGATACCGAGACGCTCAAATCCATAGTTGCCGAAAAACGTAAAACCGGCGTTTCACTCAGCACGCTAGGCTTCGGTACAGACAATTACAACGAAGACATGATGGAACAAATTGCCGATGCAGGCGACGGCAATTACAGCTATATCGACAATGAAAAAGAAGCGAAAAAAGTTCTGCAGCAGCAACTGACTTCCACGCTTGCCACCGTTGCGCAAGATGTCAAAATCCAAGTCGAATTTAATCCTGCCACTGTCAAAGAATACCGCTTGGTCGGCTACACCAACCGCACCTTGCGCAATGAAGACTTCAACAATGACAAAGTAGATGCGGGCGATATCGGCTCAGGCCACAGCGTGACCGCCATCTATGAAATCATTCCGGCAGGCAAAAACGGCTGGCTGAACGAATCACGCTATCAAAAAGCCCCTGCCGTCAAAGGCAGTAAAAACGAATACGCCTTTGTCAAAGTACGCTACAAACTGCCCGGAGAAAAAGACAGCAAGTTGATGGAACAAGCAATTCCCGTTGGCAGCAAACTGCTGGAGCAAGCCGATAAAGACACCCTACTTGCCCTTGCCGCAGCTTCCTATGCCCAAGCCCTGCGCGGCGGTGAATACAACGGCAAACTGGGCTGGAGCGACATCGAAAAAATGGCGCAGCAAGTCCAAGGCAACGATCCGTTTGAACTGAAATCGGAATTTCTCCAATTGGTACGCATTGCCGCCGGTAGCGAAAAGAAATCAGGTCCTTTGGTTAAAGAATAAAACCTGAAAAAGGCCGTCTGAAAAATATTCAGACGGCCTTTTAATTAAACTTTTTATTTTTCCGATTTCAACACCCGTTGACGGCGGGTTTCACTCAATACCATGCCCGCGCTGACGGAAACGTTCATGCTTTCTACCGTGCCAAACATCGGAATCGATACCAGCATATCGCAATGCTCGCGCGTCAGGCGGCGCATGCCTTCGCCTTCATTGCCCATTACCCAAGCCACGCTGTCAGGCAGGTCGCAGTGGTAAAGGTCGGAGTCGCCGCCCATGTCTGTGCCGACAATCCAAATGCCGTATTCTTTCAATTCACGCAAAGTACGGGCAAGATTGGTTACGGTAATATACGGCACAGTTTCCGCCGCGCCACAGGCAACTTTGCTGACGGTCGCATTCAGGCCGGCGCTTTTGTCTTTGGGCGCAATCACGGCATGTACACCCATCGCATCGGCAGTACGCAGGCACGCGCCAAGGTTGTGCGGGTCGGTAATACCGTCTAATACCAGCAAAAACGGCGGTTCGCTCAGGTTTTCCAACACATCTTCCAAATGAACATGGTTTTTGGAAGCATCGATAAATCCGACCACGCCCTGATGACGCGCCCCTTTGCTGATGGCATTCAGGCGGTCGGCATCAGCAAAATGCACGCGTACGTTTTCAGAGGCCGCTTTATCCAATACATCGCGGGTGCGCGCATCAGATTTGCCCTCTTGGATATAGAGTTCGGTAATCGATTTCGGGTTTTGCCACAAACGGGCATTGACGGCGTGAAAGCCATAGATGAGTCGTTGGTTTGCCATGTTTTTGCTTTATCAAAAAATTTAGATGGCCATTATAACAAGTAAGGCCGTCTGAAAATTTTTTATTTCATCAAATAACCGAGTATGCCCGAAGTGCCAACGCCGATTAATACCGTCACCAACATCGAAAACCGGCTGGCCACCAATACCGTCAAAGCAATGGCAATCAACTCATGCGGTTTGTCCGACACAAAATAAGGCGCAATTACAGAAATCAACACGCAGCCCGGCGCAGCCTCCATCACCACTTGCGCGCGACGGCTCAACATACGGTTGCGCAATGCAAAAAAGCCGATTAATCGGGTTGAATAAGTAACGGCCAACATGCTTAAAAACAGCAAAAACGATTGCAGCGACAACAAATCCTTCATTTTTGCTCTCCCCACACATACGCCGCCAACAAGCCCGACAACGTCCCGGCCGGAACATACCATGCGCCATCCACGGTCAAATAAGTTGCGCACGCCACAATCAAGCTGACAAACCAAGGGCGTGAAGCCGCAAAGCTCTTCCACATACCGCGCAGCAACACTAAAAACACCGCAGGAAACGCCATGCCGAAGCCCCAAGCCGCCACATCGCCGAACATCGGGCCGACTGCCGCGCCAAACGCCGCAAAACCAATCCACGTTACATACAAAATAAAACACACGCCGGCATAAAACGGCATATTGAATGCAGGCAAACCTGCCGCCTTACGCTTTTGAATTTCAGCAAATGCCATTGCCCAGCTTTCATCACACATAAAAAACAGCGCGGGCATCGCCTTTTTCAGCGGCATATCCCTCATATACGGCGCAATCGCCGCACCCATCAGGATATGGCGCGAATTAATCATAAACGTAACTGTTGCAATCAGCATAATTGGCAAAGGATTTGCCCACAAATTGACTGCGGCAAATTCCGAACCTCCGGCAAAGTTCATGCCCGTCATCAACAGCATTTCCAGCCAGCTCATGCCCTTTTGCCCGCCCTGCATGCCCAAAATCAGCGCCCACGGCAACAAGCCGATCAGCATGGGGGAACATTCTTTGATACCGCGCAGAAATTCCGATTGAGGAGAAGCAGTGTGATTCATTTTGATTGAAACGGTTTATTAAAAAGAAGCGACGTATTATAAAGCAGGCCGTCTGAACAAGGGTATAATACGGAAAAATTAGATTTATTTACGGAAACCAATATGACCCACACCGTCCATCTGCAGTTTGAAGAAATTGACAATACCGTGTTGCAACGCCTGTGCGGCGCGCTCGACAGCAATCTCGAAGCCTTAGGTAAAGCCCTTGATATCCAAATCAGCCGCCGCTTCGAACATTTCACCTTCATGGGCGAACTGGCACACGCCGGCCGCCGTGCCTTGCTGTCGCTTGCCGAAGCCGCAGAAAAAGGCGACTTAGACGACAACGCCATCAGCCTAGCGGCCGTTGAAGCCAAAACCGCAGATGAAAAACACGAAGAGAAACACCACGACCAACAATACTATTTCCGCACCAAACGCGGCAGCATCGGCGGCCGCACCCCGCGCCAAAACGGCTATATCCGCGCCTTGCTCAACCACGATGTCGTGTTCGGCTTAGGCCCTGCCGGTACGGGTAAGACCTATCTTGCCGTTGCCGCCGCCGTCGATGCCATGGAAAAACATCAAATCGAACGCATCGTTTTGGTGCGCCCAGCAGTCGAAGCAGGCGAAAAATTAGGCTTCCTGCCGGGCGATTTGGCGCAAAAAGTCGATCCCTACCTGCGACCGCTTTACGATGCGCTTTACGATTTGATGGGTTTCGACCGTGTAACCAAACTGATGGAAAAAGGTTTGATTGAAATTGCGCCGCTGGCCTATATGCGCGGCCGCACCTTAAATGGCGCGTATGTCATTTTGGACGAAGCGCAAAACACTACGCCCGAACAAATGAAAATGTTCCTGACCCGTATCGGCTTCGGTGCCAAAGCAGTCATTACCGGCGACATCAGCCAAATCGACCTGCCGCGCAACATCAAATCCGGCTTGAAAGATGCACGCGAAAAACTGCGCGATGTAGAAGGCCTGTATTTCCACACCTTCACCAGCGAAGACGTCGTCCGCCATCCTTTGGTGCAAAAAATCGTCGAAGCCTATGAAGCTGCCGAAGAACAAGCCGAAAAGAAAAACGGCGAATAATCTTTTCAAACACTTAAGGCCGTCTGAAAATCAAATTTCAGACGGCCTTACTACATCATTCTCCCCATAATACTGCTATAATCCGAAAATCAAGTAAAACAACGACTTCAAAAGGAAAAATATGACCCTCAAGCCACCCGTCCGAATTGCCGTTACCGGCGCGGCAGGCCAAATCGCCTACGCCACCCTCTTCCGTATCGCCGGCGGCATCATGCTCGGACGCGACCAACCCGTTATCCTACAGCTGCTCGACCTGCCGCAGGCACAACAGGCATTGCGCGGCGTGATTATGGAAATGCAGGATTGCGCCTTCCCGCTCCTTGCCGACATCTTCGCCACAGACGACCCCGAAGTCGCCTTCAAAGATGCCGACATCGCCCTCTTGATTGGAGCGCGCCCGCGTACGCAAGGCATGGAGCGCGCCGACTTGCTGCACGCCAATGGCGAAATTTTCAAAGTACAAGGCGCGGCGTTGAACAAAGTTGCCAATCGCAACGTTAAAGTCCTCGTTGTCGGCAACCCGGCCAATACCAACGCCTACATCGCCATGAAATCTGCACCCGACATCCCTCCGGAAAATTTTACCGCCCTGATGCGTCTCGACCATCACCGCGCCGTCAGCCAAATTGCCGAAAAAATCAACCGCCCGATTACTTCCATCGAGCAAATGTGTGTCTGGGGCAACCACAGCCCGACTATGTACGCCGACTACCGCTACGCCACCAGCAACGGCGAGTCCGTCCAAGACATGATTACCGAACCCGACTGGAACACCGAAGTCTTCATGCCGAAAATTGCCGGACGCGGTGCCGCCATTATTGCCGCACGCGGTTCATCATCCGCTGCCTCTGCCGCCAATGCCGCCATCTACCACCTGCGCGACTGGTTGCTCGGCAGCAGTGGTAAATGGATAACCATGGGCGTTCCATCCGACGGCTCTTACGGCATTCCCGAAGGTTTGATTTTTGGCTTCCCCGTCATTTGTGACGAAGGCAGCTACCGCATCGTCCAAGGCTTGGACTTGTCGGATGAATTCAGCCAAAAACGTATCGCCGCTACGCTGGCCGAATTGGAAGAAGAGCGTTCAGCCATCCAGGATCTACTCTAAAACAAAGGCCGTCTGAAAACCAAATTTCAGACGGCCTTTACTGTACAGCCTTATTCCGCCATATCAATACACAAATATTTCAATTCCAAATATTCGTCCACACCATATTTACTGCCTTCACGTCCCAAACCGCTGCGTTTTACGCCGCCAAACGGTGCTACTTCATTACTGATTAAGCCCGTATTGATGCCGACCATGCCGTATTCCAAGGCTTCGCCGACGCGCCATTGACGGGCGGTGTCAGAGGTAAAAAGGTAAGCTGCCAAACCGTATTCCGTATTGTTCGCAGCCTCGATAACTTCGGCTTCGGTTTCAAAACGGAACACCGGACACAAAGGTCCGAAGGTTTCCTCGCGAGCTACCGCCATTTGCGCCGTAACGCCGCTTAAAACAGTCGGCTCAAAAAATGTTCCGCCCAACGCGCTGCGTTTGCCGCCAGTCAGGCAAACCGCGCCTTTGGAGAGCGCGTCGGCGATGTGCTGCTCGACTTTCTCCACCGCTTTTTCCTCAATCAATGGCCCTTGGTTGACGCCTTCATCCAAGCCGTTGCCCAATTTGAGCGCAGCCACTTTTTCACTTAATTTGCTGCAAAATTCGTCGTAAATGCCGGATTGAGCGTAAACGCGGTTGGTGCAGACGCAGGTCTGACCGCTGTTGCGGAACTTGCTGGCCAGAGCGCCTTCAACGGCTTTGTCCAAATTGGCATCGTCAAACACGATAAACGGCGCATTGCCGCCCAGTTCCAAACTGAGTTTTTTAATGTCTGCCGCGCTGTCGGCAAAAATCTTCGCGCCGACTTCGGTTGAGCCAGTAAAGCTGATTTTGCGCACAGTCGGATTCGTGGCAAATTCATGGCTGATTTCCGAAGCACTACCGCTGACAACAGGCAACAAATCCTGCGGCACGCCGGCTTCATAAGCCAAAACGACCAATGCATACGCACTCAAAGGCGTGAGCGATGCAGGTTTAACTATCATCGCACAGCCCACCGCCAAAGCAGGCGCAGCCTTGCGCGCAATCATCGCAGACGGGAAGTTCCACGGCGTAATCGCAGCGGTAACGCCGACAGGCTGTTTCAGTACAACCAGTTTTTGCGACGCTTTCACACTTGTCAGCACATCGCCGTCAATCCGCCGCGCCTCTTCCGCAAACCAGCGCACAAACGAAGCCGCATAATCAATTTCACCACGCGCCTCAGTCAGGCTTTTGCCCTGCTCCATCGTCA
>NZ_JBQCWY010000091.1:0-9048 GCF_051956955.1 Neisseria sp. P0021.S005
TGCGTGTCGTGATCGAATTGAAACGCAATGAAAATGCCGAAGTCGTTTTGAACCAACTCTACAAACTGACCCAGCTGCAAGACAGCTTCGGTATCAACATGGTGGCCTTGGTTGACGGCCAGCCGCGCTTGCTGAACCTGAAACAAATCCTGTCCGAATTCCTGCGCCACCGTCGCGAAGTCGTTACCCGTCGTACTTTATTCCGCCTGAAAAAAGCGCGTCATGAAGGCCATATTGCCGAAGGTAAAGCAGTTGCCTTGTCTAATATCGACGAAATTATCCGCCTGATTAAGGAATCTGCCAATGCGCCGGAAGCCAAAGAAAAACTGCTGTCCCGCCCATGGCGCAGCAGCTTGGTTGAAGACATGCTCAGCCGTACGGATTTAGACCTGCACATGATGCGCCCTGAAGGCTTGCCAGAGAATTTGGGCCTGCATAGCCAAGGCTATTACCTGAGCGAATTGCAAGCCGATGCCATTTTGCGCATGAGCTTGCGTAACCTGACCGGTCTCGATCAGGAAGAAATTGTCGGCGAATATAAAAACCTGATGAGCAAAATCATTGATTTCGTGGATATTCTTTCCAAACCTGAGCGCGTTACCCAAATCATCCGCGAAGAATTGGCAGACATCAAAGCCAACTTTGGCGATGAGCGTCGCAGCGAAATCAATCCGTTTGGCGGCGATATCGCCGATGAAGACCTGATTCCGCAACGTGAAATGGTCGTTACCCTGACTCATGGCGGCTACATCAAAACCCAGCCGACTACCGATTATCAGGCGCAGCGTCGCGGCGGCCGCGGCAAACAGGCAGCGGCAACCAAAGACGAAGACTTTATCGAAACCCTGTTTGTTGCCAATACGCATGATTATTTGATGTGCTTTACCAATTTGGGCAAGTGCCATTGGATTAAAGTGTACAAACTGCCGGAAGGTGGCCGCAACAGCCGTGGTCGTCCGATTAACAACGTTATCCAATTGGAAGAGGGCGAAAAAGTCAGCGCGATTTTGGCCGTCCGCGAGTTCCCGGAAGACCAATACGTTTTCTTCGCCACTGCACAAGGCATGGTGAAAAAAGTCCAGTTGTCTGCGTTTAAAAACGTCCGCAGCCAAGGCATTAAAGCCATCGCGCTTAAAGAAGGCGATTACTTGGTCGGCGCAGCGCAAACCGGCGGTGCGGATGACATTATGTTGTTCTCCAACTTGGGCAAAGCCATCCGCTTTAACGAATATTGGGAAAAATCCGGTAACGATGAAGCAGAAGATGCCGATATCGAAACCGAAAACGAAGATTCAGACGGCCTGGATGATGAAAATGCCGAAAACGCATTGCCAAGCGGCAAACACGGTGTCCGTCCGTCCGGTCGCGGCAGTGGCGGTTTGCGCGGTATGCGCCTGCCGGCCGATGGCAAGATTGTCAGCCTGATTACCTTTGCCCCTGAAGCCGAACAAAGCGATTTGCAAGTATTGACCGCTACCGCCAACGGCTATGGCAAACGTACCCCGATTGCCGATTACAGCCGTAAAAACAAAGGCGGCCAAGGCAATATCGCTATCAATACCGGCGAGCGCAACGGCGATTTGGTTGCCGCAACTTTGGTCAGTGAAACCGACGACCTGATGCTGATTACCAGCGGCGGTGTCCTGATTCGTACCAAAGTTGAGCAAATCCGCGAGACCGGCCGCGCTGCCGCAGGCGTGCGTCTGATTAATTTGGATGAAGGCGAAACCTTGGTCAGCTTGGAGCGCGTGGCCGAAGAGGCTGAAGATGAAGCCGCTTTGGAAAGCGATGCAGCTGAAAACCAAGTGGTAGAAGCTGAAGATACTCCGTCTCAAGAATCTTAAACGTCAATGAAAAAGGCCGTCTGAAAAGTTTTCAGACGGCCTGCTTATTCCAAAAGAAAATCCCGTGAGCGCAACCGAACCGTTCGATTTACCTCTTTTTCTGAAAAATCTGCCCAATCTACCGGGCGTGTACCGTTTTTTTGACGAAGACAACAATGTTTTGTATGTCGGCAAAGCGGTCAATCTCAAGCGGCGCGTTTCCAGCTATTTCCAAAAAAACGACCATTCGCCGCGCATCGCATTGATGGTAAAACAGGTTCACCATATCGAAACCACCATCACGCGTTCTGAAGCCGAAGCGCTGATTCTCGAAAACAACTTCATCAAAGCCTTGTCGCCGAAATACAATATTCTTTTCCGCGATGACAAAAGCTATCCTTATTTGATGCTCAGCGGCCATCAATATCCGCAAATGGCGTATTACCGCGGCACGCTGAAGAAACCAAATCAATATTTCGGCCCATATCCTAACAGCAACGCCGTGCGCGACAGCATTCAAGTGTTGCAAAAAGTCTTTATGCTGCGTACCTGCGAAGACAGCGTATTCGAGCATCGCGACCGTCCTTGTCTGCTGTACCAAATCAAACGCTGCACCGCGCCTTGTGTCGGCCACATCAGCGAAGAAGATTACCGCGACAGCGTGCGCGAGGCCGCAACTTTCCTCAATGGCAAAACCGACGAATTGACGCGCACCTTGCAACACAAGATGCAAACTGCCGCCGCGAATCTGCAATTTGAAGAAGCTGCCCGTTACCGCGATCAAATCCAAGCACTCGGCATCATGCAGAGTAATCAGTTTATCGACAGCAAAAATCCGAACAATCCCAACGATATTGATTTGCTCGCGCTGGCGGTTTCAGACGGCCTGGTTTGCGTACACTGGGTCAGCATACGCGGCGGACGGCATGTCGGCGATAAAAGCTTTTTCCCTGACACCAAAAACGATCCCGAGCCAAACGGGCAAGATTACGCCGAAGCCTTCGTCGCTCAACACTATCTGGGCAAAAGCAAACCCGACATCATCATCAGCAACTTTCCCGTTCCCGATGTGCTGAAAGAGGCTTTGGAAGGCGAACACGGCAAGCAGATGCAATTTGTCACCAAAACCATAGGCGAACGAAAAGTCTGGTTGAAAATGGCGGAACAAAACGCACAAATGGCGATTGCACAACGCCGCCTGCAACAAAGCAGTCAGCAACACCGTATTGATGAACTGGCCAAAATCCTCGGCATGGATTCAGACGGCCTCAACCGCCTTGAATGTTTCGATATCAGCCACACGCAAGGCGAGGCCACTATTGCGTCCTGCGTTGTGTACGATGAGCAAAACATCCAGCCTTCACAATACCGCCGCTATAATATCACGACCGCCAAGCCTGGCGATGACTACGCCGCCATGCGCGAAGTGTTGACGCGCCGTTACGGCAAAATGCAGGAGGCCGAAGCCAACGGCGAAAGCGCCAAATGGCCAGATGTCGTGTTGATTGACGGCGGCAAAGGGCAAATCGGCGTAGCCGTATCAGTATGGGAAGAACTTGGGTTGCACATTCCTTTGGTCGGTATCGCCAAAGGCCCTGAGCGCAAAGCCGGTATGGAAGAACTCATACTGCCTTTTACCGGCGAAGTCTTCCGCCTGCCACCCAACAGCCCGGCCTTGCATTTATTGCAAACCGTACGCGATGAATCGCACCGCTTTGCAATTACAGGCCACCGAAAAAAACGCGACAAAGCACGCGTTACTTCATCACTCAGCGAAATCCCCGGTATCGGCAGCAAACGCCGCCAAGCATTGCTTACCCGATTCGGCGGTCTGCGCGGTGTGATTGCAGCCAGCCGCGAGGACTTGGAAAAAGTGGAAGGCATCAGCAAAGCCTTGGCGGAAACCATTTACGAGCATCTGCACTGATTGGCTTGAACAGCAAAAAGGAACAATATGAAACCTGTCATCATCAAAAATATCGAGATCGGCAAAGGCCTGCCTAAAATTGCCGTGCCGCTGGTGGCCGCCAATACGCAGGAATTGGAGCAGGCTTTGCGCGTATTGAAAGAGACGGCTTTTGACATTATTGAATTTCGTGCAGATTTTTTTCAAGAAGCGCTTGATGCCGATTTTATTACCGAACAATTAGGCATTGTCCGACAGGCTTTTCCTGACAAGCCTTTACTGTTTACGTTTAGAAGGGCGCAAGAGGGCGGCAATACACCTTGTTCGGATGACTATTATTTTGAATTATTGGAAAAAATCATCCGTTCCAAACAAGCTGATATGATCGACATTGAGCTTTTTGCCGAGGAAAATGGCGTAAAACAAACCATAGCTTTGGCACATGAACATCAAACTGCCGCCTTGCTTTGCAATCACGATTTTCAAGCCACGCCGTCTTTGGTAGATATTACAGGCCGTCTGAAAACAATGGCCGAGTGGGGCGCGAATATCTGCAAAATTGCCGTGATGCCGCAATCGTCGCAAGATGTATTGACCTTATTACAGGCAACATATGATGTTTCACAAATTATCGACCGCCCGATTATTACTATGTCTATGGGTAAAATCGGAGCTGTCAGTCGCTTGGCCGGCTCGACTTTCGGCTCGGCCGTTACCTTTGGTGCGGCACAAAAAACGTCGGCCCCCGGCCAAATTGATGCCAACGAATTAAGGAAAATCTTGGCAATTTTGGGATAGTTTAATTATTAATATTCAAGGCCGTCTGAAAAATATTTTTCAGATGGCCTGATTTTTTTAAATTTATTTCTTTTAATTTTAAATAAAATAGGTAACAATGGGTTTCCTATTTTAATAACCAGAGGAGAAATAAAATGACTACTACTAAAGAAAACCTGGCGAATCCAGGTCCAGTAGGCCTGTGTGGCTTTGCATTGACAACTTGGTTGCTCAGCCTGATTAACGGCGGCTTTTTTACTGCTCAAGAGGGTGTCGGCTTAGTTTTGGGCATGGCTCTCGCCTTTGGTGGTATCGCCCAAGTTATTGCCGGCATGTTTGAGTTCAAGAAAGGTAATACGTTTGGCTTTACCGCTTTTATCAGCTATGGCGCCTTCTGGTGGACATGGGCTTTGTTTACCATCTTTTTTAAAGGTGAAACAGCCCCGGCATTTATCGGTTGGTATCTCTGCGCATGGGGTATGTTTTCGCTAATGATGTTTGTGGCCACCTTGACCAAGCCTAAAGTATTGAGCGGTATTTTCTTTTGCTTGACACTGACTTTCTTTGCATTGGGTATTGGCGATGGCATGGAAAATCATAGCATCGTCCATATCGGCGGTTGCTTAGGCTTGGTAACTGCACTTGGTGCGTTCTACTTGGCAGCGGCAGAAGTCATCAACGAATCTTTCGGCAAGACGGTTTTGCCGGTTGGCGAACGTAAGTAAGCTTGACCATACAAAATGCCGTCTGAACGGTGGAAATGAAATCAAAGATTTCGGCCACAATGTTCAGACGGCATTTTTTATTTATCTTCAAATAAATCGACATCAAATAAGTCCGGCTCTTTGATGCGCTCCCGACAATCGAGCTTGATGTCTTCAGTAACCCGACAGCAACACGGCAAAATTTCTCCGGGCGCGACAAAAGCGAGCGGAAAATTATCATAAGAGACTTTTCCATCCAAGATTTTGACCCGGCATGAACCGCAATAACCGCTGCGACATTGGTATTCAACCTCGTGACCGGTGCGCTCCAAGCCCTCCAATAAGGTTTCGCCTTGTTGGAGTTGGAAGGTTTTGTCGTGTGTGCTGATGAGTGCCATATGATTTGTTTGGATTGGAAAGGCCGTCTGAAACGGTGTAAAGACGAAATCAAAGATTTCTGCCACACCGTTCAGACGGCCTTGATCATAAAACCGAATGTTCGATTACAGCTCGAAATCGCCCAAATCGTCGGCATTGACTTCCGAATCAATCTGACCAATCAGGTAAGAGGAAATTTCTACTTCCTGCGGCGCAACCTGTACATTGTCAGAAGACAGCCATGCGTTAATCCAAGGAATCGGATTTTGAGTCGCACCTTCAAATCCAGCAGGAAGGCCAACCGCCTGCATGCGCAGATTGGTAATATATTCAACGTATTGAGCCAAAATTTCTTTATTCAGGCCAATCATGGAACCGTCTTTAAACAGATATGCCGCCCATTCTTTTTCCTGCTCGGCTGCTTTTTTGAAGAGATTGAAACACTCGTCCTGTAATTCATTTGCAATTTCAGCCATTTCAGGATCATCGGCACCGGCACGCATCAGGTTCAGCATATGCTGGGTGCTGGTTAAATGCAGTGCTTCATCGCGGGCAATCAGCTTGATGATTTTGGCGTTGCCTTCCATCAATTCGCGCTCGGCAAAGGCGAACGAGCAGGCAAATGAAACGTAGAAGCGGATGGCTTCCAATACATTAACGCACATCAGGCAGAGATAGAGTTTTTTCTTCAGCTCACGTAAAGACACGGTAACAAGCTTGCCGCCGACATTGTGTGAACCTTCGCCCAACAGATTGTAATATTGGGTGTATTCAATCAAATCATCGTAATAGCAGGCAATGTCTTCAGCACGGGCGATGATGTATTTGTTTTGCACAATATCATCGAACACGACTGACGGATCATTTACGATATTGCGGATGATATGAGTGTAGCTGCGCGAGTGGATGGTTTCGCTGAAGCTCCACGTTTCAATCCAAGTTTCCAGCTCGGGAATAGACACCAAAGGCAAGAACGCGACATTCGGGCTGCGGCCTTGGATCGAATCGAGCAGGGTTTGGTATTTCAGATTGCTGATGAAAATATGTTTTTCATGTTCGGGCAGATTGGCGTAGTCAATACGGTCGCGCGACACGTCGATTTCTTCCGGACGCCAGAAGAAAGACAATTGTTTTTCGATCAGTTTTTCAAATACTTCGTATTTCTGCTGGTCATAACGGGCGACATTTACCGGTTGACCAAAAAACATCGGCTCTTTCAGCGCGTCGTTTTTGGTTTTGGAAAAGGTGCTGTATGACATGGTTAGGTGTTCGCAGGACATAATGTCTCTCTTTTTAAAAATTAGTCGACTTTTCTATTAATTGTTAATTCACCATATGAAACATGTTGAATTTTATCAATAAAGTGCCATCCTAAAATAGCGAAGACTAAAAGAACACTAATAAATACATAAAATTTATATTCAGCTAAGAATGACCAAATGGCATCCATATTTTTCCTTTTCTGGAAAATAACAACTTAGCTTCATATAGTAGTAGGTTTTAATTTAAGAAAATCCTTAAAGCCTTCTACTATCTAGAAGCCTTGGATATATTTCAAAAATCAGCCTATTTTAAATCTTACAAGCCCCGCCCGAACAGCCGTCATCTTGAATATCGGTCTGCGTATCGTCTGCGCCATCACGGGTGTTGTGGTAGTACAGGGTTTTGACGCCGTATTTATAGGCGGTCAGCAGGTCTTTGAGCATTTGTTTCATGGAAACTTTGCTGCCTTCAAATTTGTTCGGGTCGTAGGCGGTATTGGCGGAAATCGATTGATCGACAAATTTTTGCATTACACCGACGAGTTTCAGGTAGCCTTCGTTACCCGGAAGCTGCCACAGGGTTTCGTAGGCATCTTTCAGGGTTTCAAATTCCGGTACGACTTGTTTCAAAATACCGTCTTTTGATGCTTTAACGCTGACCAGGCCACGTGGAGGCTCGATGCCGTTGGTGGCGTTGGCAATTTGCGAGCTGGTTTCAGACGGCATGAGTGCGGTCAGGGTAGAGTTGCGCAGGCCGTATTTGACGATGCCAGCGCGCAGGCTTTCCCAGTCGTAATGCAAAGGCTCGCTGCACACGGCGTCCAAGTCTTTTTTGTAGGTGTCGATAGGCAGTTTGCCTTGCGAATAAACGGTTTGGTTGAAGAGCGGGCATGCGCCGTATTCTTTGGCAAGGTTTACCGATGCTTTGAGCAGGTAATACTGCATGGCTTCAAAGGTACGGTGGGTCAGGCCGAGCGCGGAATCGTCGCTGTAACGTACGCCGTTTTTCGCCAGATAGTAGGCGTAGTTGATGACGCCGATACCAAGCGTGCGGCGGTTCATGGTTGCGGTGCGTGCTGCTGCAACCGGATAGTCTTGATAATCCAACAGGGCATCAAGTGCGCGTACGGTCAAATCGGCAAGCTCTTCCAGTTCGTCCAAGTTGTTCAATGCGCCCAAGTTGAAGGCAGACAAGGTACACAAGGCAATTTCGCCGTTCGGATCGTTGATGTTATCCAAAGGCTTGGTCGGCAGGGCGATTTCCATACACAAGTTGGACTGATGAACAGGCGCAACGTGTGGATCAAACGGGCTGTGCGTGTTGCAGTGGTCAACGTTTTGGATGTAGATTCGACCGGTACCGGCGCGCTCCTGCATCAGGGTAGAGAACAATTCTGTTGCCGGCAAAGTACGTTTGCGGATGTTTGGATCTTGCTCGTATTGAGTGTAGAGGCGCTCGAATTCGTCTTGATCGGCGAAGAAGGCATCATACAAACCCGGAACTTCATTCGGCGAGAACAGGGTAATATTGCCGCCTTTGATCAAGCGGGTGTACAGCAGACGGTTGATTTGCACGCCGTAGTCCAGTTGGCGGATACGGTTGTCTTCTACGCCGCGGTTGTTTTTCAATACCAACAGGCTTTCGGCTTCGATGTGCCACAATGGGTAGAACAAGGTTGCCGCGCCACCGCGTACGCCGCCTTGCGAGCAGGATTTAACCGCCGCTTGGAACATTTTGAAGAATGGGATACAACCGGTGTGTTGTGCTTCGCCGCCACGGATTTCACTACCCAAGCCACGGATACGGCCGGCGTTGATGCCGATGCCTGCTCGTTGGGAAACGTATTTCACAATCGCGCTGGTGGTGGCGTTGATGGAGTCAAGGCTGTCGTCGCATTCAATCAACACGCAGCTTGAGAATTGACGGGTAGGCGTACGCACGCCGCTCATGATAGGTGTAGGCAGCGATACTTTGAATGTGGAAACGGCATCGTAAAAGCGTTTGACGTAATCCAAACGGGTCTCTTTCGGATATTTGCTGAAGAGACACATGGCGACCAAAATATATAAGAACTGCGGCGTTTCATAAATTTGGCGGGTAACGCGGTTTTGAACCAGATATTTGCCTTCCAGCTGTTTTACGGCTGCATAAGAGAAGGTCATATCGCGGCTGTGGTCGATATAGGCATTCAGCTCGT
>NZ_JBQCWY010000092.1:0-9039 GCF_051956955.1 Neisseria sp. P0021.S005
CCAAAGCTAAAGAAAAGCTGACCACCAGATTCACCATGCCGATTGCCAATACACTTGCCAAGCCAAGCATAAAAGTGAATATATCTGCATGACCGCTAATCGCGGCATAACCCAAATTTGCCGAAGAAAACGCCACATGGCGAATATCCAGCGGCAAGCCGAAAAGATGGCCAAAATAGCCGGTCATACCTAAAAGCATACCGAAAATAAAATTGCCCATAAGCGAGCCGTAATGCTTATGAATATAAGCGGCCAGAAGGCGGCGTGGCTGCGGGCGCATGATTTTTCGTAACAACGGATTAAACGGCAGACGCTGACGCAGGTTCAGATAATCGGAACGATTGTCAAAAAAGCCGGCAATAATACCCGAACAAAATAACCATACACCGGCAATAGCGGCATACCATAAGGTCGGCTGAGTAAAAATCTCAATAGATTTAAGCTGGTAGGCTGTAACCGCCTCGTTTAATAAAGGCTGACCATGCGTGTAGGCATAACCCCAAGCGATCCCCGCCGCCAACAATATGGCAATCGATACATTGCCAAACACGGCAACACTTTGCGAACGGCACACATCAATCAGCAGTTTTGCCAATTTATTGTCCACCGCTTTGCTACCTTCATTTGAGTCCACCTGCTCGGCAAAGCTCGCCGCCGTCATGGCTGGCTGCTTGGTCGCAACAGTGCAGTGCAGCATATGAATCAGCATAAAGCCTAAGCCGTAGTTAAGTCCGGCAAGGAATGAAGTCGTAAACTCGCCGAACCCCAAAGACGCAATATGGATTTTATTCAATGCCATCAAAGCAATAATTACGCCACCGCCCGCTGCGGAATAAAACATTTTGAAATATTCGCTACGGTTGCGCGTAATGTAATGCTCGCCATGATGACTTTTGTTTTCCGTAATACTGCGTGCCAGCATTCGGATACTGCTTTTACGCAAGTGGCTGGTGCTGTATTGCTCCACCGCCGCATAAATCATCGCATTCATCAGATTGACAGTTAAGCGGGTACGGCTAGTTTCGATTTGAATATTGGTCAACAATTTCAGGCGGTCTATGGTTTGTTGCAGGCGTTCGAGCAAGTGGGCAACTTTTACTGACGAACCAGACCCGGCTCCGGTACCACGACGGCGCAAATAGTCAATTTGCTTTTCACACTGGTCAAACATAACCTCCAAATGCGCCGTGTCATAAGCTTCTTCGCTATGGCGATAGTGTTCCACCATCTTCGCAATTTCGCGCTGTAAAGCGACAAATGCAGAATCCGCTTCCAACAAACGGGGGGCAATCCGTATTAAATCTGGCTCAATCGCTTCGGAAGCAATCCAAATAGACAGCATTTCTACCGCTCGCAAACGGGCATCCGCCAACTGTCGGCTGGCCGTCTGAAGCAAAGCAGGATCCGCCTTACCCTGCAACAATTCATACATGCTCAACCATTGTCGCAAACTCAGTGTTTGCAACCATTTATCATCGTTTTCAGAATGAAAAAGATATAAAAACACTTCGCGCAAGTTGGAAAAATCTTTATAAGACGGACTGAACCGCTCATAAATCCGTATGCCCATTTCCCGGGTAAAACTATGGCGCGAGAAAATACCCAGTTTAATCAGCGCAGGATAAATGTGAACTTTAGACAGCCAAGTATAAAAGCGCAGGCTGAATTGACGGCATAAAGCATCGTCTTGTTTTAAAGTAGATAAAATCAAATCGAAACGTTCGGAAGCCTGTTTTTTACCTCCTCGGCGCAAAAATTTGATTAATGCATTGAGAATAAGAACAAAGTCGGTATCATTTAAGCGTTCCGACAAAATAATGTGAAGATTTTGATTAGTCAGTTTCTGCATTGTAGCATTATTACATAAAATGAGATATTTAGCAAGAACCTCGGCAAACAGGTCGAATTATATCGTATTCTTTATCAACCCATGTCACAAGATTTTCAATTAATATTCTCTAAAATTCAATGAATAATCAAATTACATAATAAATATATGATGTGAATCAATAACTAAGAAAGGCCGTCTGAATTCTTTCAGACGGCCTTTTACAACAACATACTACATTGTTTAAATCCTATGCAAACAAGAGCTTACCACCCTCTTCTTTAACATGGATTGTGCTATCAGGTGCATATTTGCCTTCAAGCAATGCTTTTGCCAGCGCATTTTCGATTTCTGACTGGATGGCGCGTTTGAGCGGACGGGCACCATACACAGGATCAAAACCGGCTTCGGCAATCAGATCCAAGGCAGCATCATCGACTTTCAGATGCAGATGTTGCACTTCCAAACGTTTTTCCAAACCTTTAAGCTGGATTTTCGCAATGCTGCGGATATTGGCCTGATCCAAACCATGGAACACGACTACTTCGTCAATACGGTTGATCATTTCAGGACGGAAATGTTCTTTCACATCCTCCATCACAACTTCTTTCACCGCTTCATAGTCTTGAGTACCCATTTGTTGGATATGTTGGCTACCAATATTAGAAGTCATCACGATAACGGTATTTTTGAAGTCCACAGTGCGGCCTTGTCCATCGGTCAAACGGCCGTCATCCAAAACTTGCAACAGGATGTTGAACACGTCGGGATGGGCTTTTTCCACTTCGTCCAAAAGAATCACGCTGTACGGTTTGCGGCGGACTTGTTCGGTCAGGTAACCGCCCTCTTCGTAGCCAACATAGCCGGGAGGAGCACCGATTAAGCGGGCAACAGCATGTTTTTCCATGTATTCGGACATATCGATACGAATCAGATGATCTTCGCTGTCAAACAGGAAGCCTGCCAATGCCTTACACAATTCGGTCTTACCCACACCGGTCGGGCCTAAGAACAAGAAGCTGCCATAAGGTTTATTCGGATCGGCCAAACCAGAACGGCTACGGCGGATAGCGTCGGACACAGCACGCACGGCTTCGTCTTGACCAACCACGCGGCGGTGTAATACTTCTTCCATCTTCAGCAGCTTATCGCGTTCACCTTCCATCATTTTTGACACAGGAATGCCGGTCATACGGGAAACGATTTCGGCCACTTCGTCCGCACCAACTTCGGTACGGAAGAGTTTGTTTTGTTTTTTGCCGTCGGGGTTACTTTCCGCAGCTTGCAACTGTGCGCCCAATTTCGGCAACTCACCGTATTCGAGTTCGGACGCACGGGCAAAATCGCCTTGGCGTTTGGCCTGCTCGATTTTGACTTTGATGTCGTCCATCTGTTTCTTGATGTCGGCGGTACTGGAAGACGCCGCTTTTTCGGCTTTCCAGATTTCGTCCAAATCGGCGTATTCTTTTTGCAGGCCGTCAATTTCTTCGTCTATCAGTTCCAAACGTTTTTTGCTGGCGTCATCGCTTTCTTTGGCAACGTGCATTTTTTCCATTTTGAGCTGGATAATGCGACGGTCAAGTTTATCCATTTGCTCAGGTTTGCTATCCAGCTCCATTTTGATGCGGCTGGCTGCTTCGTCGATCAAATCAATCGCTTTATCAGGCAGGAAGCGGTCGGTAATATAACGGTCGCTCAACTCCGCTGCGGCAACGATAGCAGGGTCGGTAATATCGATACCGTGGTGGATTTCATAACGCTCTTGCAAACCGCGCAAAATAGCGATGGTGTCTTCCACGCTGGGCTCGCCGACCAATACTTTTTGGAAGCGGCGTTCGAGTGCCGCATCTTTCTCGATGTACTGACGATATTCGTCCAAAGTAGTCGCGCCTATGCAGTGCAGTTCGCCGCGTGCCAAGGCCGGTTTCAACATATTACCTGCGTCCATCGCACCGTCGGTTTTACCTGCACCAACCAAAGTATGGATTTCGTCAATGAAAATCAAAGTGTTACCATCATCTTTAGCCAAGTCGTTCAAAACGCCTTTCAAGCGTTCTTCAAATTCGCCACGGTATTTCGCGCCGGCAATCAAAGCCGCCAAGTCCAGAACCAAAAGGCGTTTGTTACGTAGGGATTCAGGCACTTCGCCGTTAACAATACGTTGCGCCAGGCCTTCAACAATAGCGGTTTTACCCACACCAGGTTCACCAATCAGCACAGGGTTATTTTTGGTACGGCGTTGCAATACCTGAATTGCACGACGGATTTCATCATCGCGGCCGATAACAGGGTCGAGCTTACCGTCTCGGGCGCGTTGAGTCAGGTCAAGTGTGTATTTTTTCAAAGCATCGCGTTGGTCTTCGGCATTCGCATCGTTCACGTTTTGTCCTCCTCGTACCGCATCAATCGCGGCATTGATATTTTGTTCGGTTGCACCGGCTTCTTTCAAAATTTTGCCGGTCGCATCATTCTGCTGAACCAAAGCCAGCAGGAAAAGTTCGCTGGCGATATAGGCATCGCCACGTTTGGTCGCAGCCTTGTCCATCAAGTTCAATACAGCTTGCAGCTCACGGCTAGGCATAATATCGCCACCTTGACCGGATACTTTTGGCAAGCTGCTCAAATGTTGCTGCAAACGTTGTTTTACTTGAGGCACATTCACACCTGCATGAGCCAGTAACGCAGCAGTACCACTGTTTTGATCGTCAAGCAACGCTTTTAAGATAAAGCCTGCCTCTAGGTAGCTGCTGTCCGCAGCCAAAGCCAGACTTTGACCTTCTTGCAGAGCTTGCTGAAATTTGGCAGTCAATTTATCAAATCTCATTTTAAGTTCCTCTTCAAATATATTCTGTTAGGGCCTATATAAGCGCAAATGTGGATAACTCAAGAGCCATTTATCCCATTAATCAACAATTTTTACTATATTATTGTTTTATAACGTTTTATTTTTATGATTTTATGTGCATAACTTTTATTATCCATCTACTCTTTACTCAAAAGGCCGTCTGAAAAATCAAGAATAATCAGGTATAATCGGCACCATATTTATTTTCAGACGGCCTTTGTGCCGAAGGATACTTTCATGAGCAAAAAACGAGTTTTAACAGGCGTTACCACAACAGGTATTCCACACTTGGGCAACTACGTCGGTGCCATCCGCCCGGCCATCCGCGCGGCGCAAGATTCCAATACCGAATCATTCCTCTTTTTGGCCGACTATCACGGCATCATCAAATGTCATGAGCCGGAAATGATTCATCAATCTACTCAAGCTGTTGCCGCCACATGGCTCGCCTGCGGACTCAATCCGGAACAGACCACTTTCTACCGTCAAAGCGATATTCCCGAAGTGATGGAGTTGAACTGGATTCTGACCTGTATTACCGCAAAAGGCCTGATGAACCGCGCTCACGCTTATAAAGCCGCAGTACAGGCAAATACCGAAAACGGTCAGGAAGATCCGGATCATGGCGTGGAAATGGGTCTGTACAGCTACCCTATCCTCATGACTGCCGACATTCTTATGTTCAATGCCCATGAAGTACCAGTCGGTCGCGACCAAATCCAACACGTTGAAATGGCACGCGATATTGCCGGCCGCTTCAACCACCGCTTCCAAGAACTCTTCACCCTGCCAGAAGTGAAAATTGACGAAAATGTCGAACTCTTGGTCGGCTTGGACGGACGCAAAATGTCCAAGTCCTACGGCAATACCATTCCGCTTTGGGAAAACGACAAGAAAACCCAAAAATCCGTTAACAAAATCATCACCAACATGAAAGAGCCCGGCGAACCGAAACAGCCTGATGAAAGTCCTCTGTTTGAAATCTACAAAGCCTTCTCCACGCCGTCTGAAACTGCCGAGTTTACACAAATGCTGGCCGAAGGCCTTGCTTGGGGTGAGGCTAAGAAACTCTTGGGCGCAAAAATCAATGCCGAGCTCGCAGAACCGCGCGAGCGTTACAATGAGTTGACAGCCAAACCCTCTCAAATTGAAGACATTTTGCAGGCCGGCGCACAAAAAGCGCGTAAAGAAGCACGCGAATTGTTGGATAAAGTACGCGATGCAGTAGGTATTCGTCCGTTGAAATAATAATAGTAAGGCCGTCTGAATATTTTAGACGGCCATAATATCGTTTATCATTTGAAATATAATCGTTTTCTAGGGTTTCTCATATGAAAAAAACCTTCCCCCTTATCTTGCTCAGCCTTTCATTGGCTGCCTGCGGCGGTAAATCTGAAGATACTGCCGCCAATGATGCTGCTTCAGGCAAAGCGCCCAAGCCTACCTTCAAAGTTAAATATATCGATGAACAAGCCATAGCCGGTTTGGATTTAGGTACAGCTCAAGACGGCGAAACGAAAGAAGGTAAGAAACAACGCACCTATCCGATTAACGGCATAGAGGGCGGTGTTATCAATCTGATTGGTAAGCACCCTACCGACTTAGAAGTCATCAGCGGCCAATGCATGGAAAAAAATGAAAAAGGCGTTTCAGCCGGCTGGTCAGCCAACGGCGTCTGCCACACTGCCTTTGCAAAAATGGTGGACAATATCGCCCAAGACGGCAGCAAACTGACCGACTATCTGATTTCACACGCTGCTTTGCAGCCTTATACCGAGGGCAAAAGCGGTTATGCCGCCGTCCAAAACGGCCGCTATATTTTAGAAATTGACAGCGAAGGCATGTTCTATTTCCGTCGCCGTCATTACTAAAATCCTGCCTATCCTATTTTCCTCCTGACACAAGGACTGAATCATGGCTCAAGTTACTTTCCAAGGCTCTCCTATTTCTACAAACGGCAATTTGCCTGCCATCGGCCAAGTTGCACCTGATTTCACATTGGTAGCAGCAGACCTATCTGAGAAATCATTGGCTAACTTTGCAGGCAAACGCAAAGTGCTGAATATTTTCCCTAGCATTGACACCGGCGTATGTGCCCAGTCCGTCCGCACTTTCAACAAATGCGCCTCTTCTTTGGACAATACCGTCGTCTTGTGCATTTCTGCCGATTTACCGTTTGCACAAGCCCGTTTCTGCGGCGCAGAAGGTTTAGAAAATGTTGTGACACTTTCTACATTCCGCAGCAGCTTTTCTAACGATTACGGTGTTACACTGACAGAAAGCCCATTACGTGGCCTTACTGCCCGCGCAGTGGTGGTTTTGAACGAGCAAAACCAAGTTCTCCACGCTGAATTGGTTTCTGAAATTGCGAACGAGCCTGACTACGAAGCAGCTTTGGCTGTTTTGTAATTAACCAAATAAAATCAGGCCGTCTGAAAATTTTCAGACGGCCTGAGACCTTTGCAAAATTCCTTTTCCCCCGACAGCCGAAACCTAAACAAAGATTTTCGGCTGTTTGTGTTTCAAATATCCACTGATTCTACCCAAATACCCCCTTAATCCCTCTTGGATACCTGATTAATCAGGCATCCAACCGCCTTTTAGGCAGCAACAGGCGCACTTAGCCTGAGACCTTTAGCTTATCTTCAAAATAAAAACGGTAGCTTAAAAGCTACCGTTTTCTGTTTCAAACCTTATACAGATTTATCTGTTTTGTCTGCTTCTACTGACTCAGTATTCTGAACCTCATTTTGCTCAACAGGTTCAACAGCTTCAGCAACAGGAGCTTCAGGCTCTTCTACTTTGTCATCGCGGACATTGTGGCTGTAATCCTTAGGCGGACTAGGCTGTTTACCAGCCATAATTTCCAAAACTTGGTCTCGATCGATGGTTTCCCAATCCATCAGTGCCCTGCACATGGTTTCCATCTTATCACGACTTTCATCCAAGATTTTGTAAGCCACTTGGTATTGCTCTTCTAAAATACGGCGGATTTCCGCATCGATATCTTGTTGGGTTTTCTCGGAAATATTTTGAGAACGGGTTACGCTACGACCCAAGAATACTTCACCTTCGTTCTCAGCATAAACCATCACACCCATTTTGTCGCTCATACCATAACGCGTTACCATCTCGCGTGCCATTTGAGTTGCACGCTCGAAGTCGTTAGATGCACCGGTAGAAATACGGCCAATAAAAATATCTTCAGCAATACGGCCACCAAACAAGATTGAGAGCTGGCTCAGCATTTGGTCTTTGTACATACTGATGCGGTCACGCTCAGGCAGTTGCCAAGTCAAACCCAATGCACGGCCACGAGGCATAATCGTTACTTTGTGAACCGGATCGGTAAACGGCAGGCTTTCCGCTACGATTGCATGACCGGCCTCATGATAGGCTGTTGCACGTTTTTCATCTTCGTGCATCACCATGCTGCGACGTTCCGGACCCATGTAGATTTTGTCTTTCGCATCTTCAAAGTCGCTTTGATCAACTTTAACTTTATTGCGACGGCCGGCAAACAAAGCTGCTTCATTGACCAAGTTTGCCAAATCCGCACCTGAAAAACCAGGTGTACCACGAGCCAAAGAAGTCAAATCTACGGAGGCATCCAAAGGTACTTTTTTAGCGTGTACTTTTAAGATTTGCTCACGGCCACGAATATCAGGCAATGGAACAACGACTTGACGGTCAAAACGGCCCGGACGCTGCAACGCAGGGTCAAGTACATCAGGACGGTTGGTTGCTGCGATCACAATAACAGTTTGGTTGCTTTCAAAACCATCCATTTCAACCAATAATTGGTTTAATGTTTGCTCACGCTCATCATTGCCACCGCCCAAACCGGCACCACGCTGACGGCCGACCGCATCAATTTCATCAATAAAGATGATACATGGAGCGTTTTTCTTGGCCTGCTCGAACATATCGCGGACACGGCTCGCACCGACACCGACAAACATTTCTACGAAGTCAGAACCTGAGATACTGAAGAATGGCACCCCTGCCTCACCAGCAATCGCTTTGGCCAGCAATGTTTTACCCGTACCAGGGCTACCAGCCAACAAAATACCACGCGGCACACGACCGCCTAAGCTTTGGTAACGATTGGGGGCTTTTAAATAATCTACGATTTCTTGTACTTCTTCTTTTGCCTCATCACAACCGGCAACATCGGCAAAAGTCACTTTATTGGAATCTTTATCCAACAAACGCGCACGGCTTTTACCAAAAGAGAAGGCGCCGCCTTTACCGCCACCGCCGCTTTGCATGCGCATGAAGTAGAACCATGCACCGATCAACAACAAAACAGGCAGCAGGCTGTAAAACAGACTGGCCAGCATGCTTGGTTTTTCTTCCGGAGTCA
>NZ_JBQCWY010000093.1:0-9022 GCF_051956955.1 Neisseria sp. P0021.S005
TCAAAAAAACGGACAGGCAAATGGATAAAATCTTTTTGTACGGCATGAAGGCCGATACTTTAATCGGCGTATATGATTGGGAACGCGAGCGTAAACAGACTTTGATTTTGGATTTGGAAATCAGTGTTCCCGAGCGTACCGGCACGAGCGACGATATCGGCGATACCATCCATTATGGCGAAGTATGCGAAGTCGTACGCCGCAGCCTTGCCGAACAGGATTTTTTACTGCTGGAAGCTTTGGCGGAATATATCGCCCAATTGATTTTAAATGATTTTGGTGCGGCCAAAGTGCGCGTCCGTATTGTGAAACCGGGTATCTTGCCCGATGTGGCGCAGGTCGGTATTGAAATTGAACGCGCTCGGGAATAAGGCTTATCTATGCCGTCTGAAAAAGGATTTCAGACGGCCTTTAATATTTTAATAATTTGGAAATGAGGTAAAAAATGGATTTGAAAGAAACTAAATTAAGCAGTGAGCCAATCTACGAAGGTTCTTTTGTTACCATCAGCCGCGATCGGGTGCGCCTGCCCAACGGCAACGAAAGCCAACGGGTTGTGATCCGCCATCCGGGTGCTGCGTGTGTATTGGCGGAAACGGAAGACGGCAAAGTTGTTTTGGTGCGCCAATGGCGTTATGCAGCCGATCAGGCGACGTTGGAATTGCCTGCGGGTAAATTGGATATTGCAGGCGAAGATCCTGCCGAATGCGCTTTGCGTGAGTTGGCGGAAGAAACGCCATATGTCGCCGACAGTGTCAAACTGTTGTACTCCTTTTATACCGCAGTCGGTTTTTGTGATGAAAAAATGTATCTTTACCAAGCGCAAGGCGTGCGTTTGGGCAGCGAGTTGAGCAACGATGAGGATGAAATTACAGAAACTGTCCTGATGAGCAAGGACGAGGTGCGTAATGCATTGGTAAACGATGAAATCAAAGATGGTAAGACTTTGATTGGTTTGCAGTATTGGTTGACTCAGAATTGAGATGTTAAGTAGAAAATCCTTGATGGATTTCTGAATACTTGAGCCTGATATTTGATAATAAGGTTTTCATACAAACAAGGCCGTCTGAAAAAGCTTTCAGACGGCCTTGTTTTATTTTGTAGCTGTATTTTAGCCTAATAAAGCCGGTGCAAACCGTGTGATCGTATCGCGTAAAACGATGAGTTTGCCGTGGAAGAAATGGGACGAGCCGGCAATGGTTACAACCGGCAGGCCTTGTGGTTCTGCCCATGTCAGGGCTTTGTTGATTTCAACGACTTCGTCTTCCGCGCCATGAATCATCAATGTTTTGGCGACGTTGGGAACGTCTGATGGTTCCGGGCGGTCGGTGTAGTGATGGACGGCGGCGCCCATCAGCAACAGCAAATCAGGCGTGCGTTCTTGGGCGGCAAAGGTGGAAACGTAGCCGCCGAATGAGAAACCGGCCAGAACGAATTGCGGTGCATCAGGATGTTGCGCTCGGGCGTAGTCGATAACGGCAATGCAGTCTTGCGTTTCGCCGCGGCCGTAGTCGTGTTCGCCTTCGCTATTGCCTACGCCGCGCAAATTGGGCAGGTAGCAATGAAAACCGAGTTGGCTGAGGGCTTTGGCGGCGGTTTGGATGACCTTGTTGGTGTTGGTGCCGCCTTGCAGGGGATTGGGGTGGTTGATGACGGCAACGCCGCGGGCGGATTCTTGTGTGCTTGGCAGGTAGATGGTTTCCAGTAAACCGGCCGGACCGGGGATTTGAATGATGTCGGGTTTGAGCATGAGTGTGTCCTTGTTTGTTTTTTCAGACGGCCTGAAACGGTTTACAGATAAAAATTCTTGCCGTTGTTTTGATTGTTGGCTTTCAAATCAACAAGCATCCGTTTGAAGTCCAAGCCGTATTTTTCGCTTAATTTTTCGGCGCGTTTTTTTAAGTTGTCGATATTTTGTTCTTTAGGGCTGCTTTGGAATGCCATGACTGCTACGTTGCCGTGGCTTTCGGCAGGCAGCTCGAGTACGCGGCCGTCAAAGACGTTGAGCAGGCGTTCGACAAAGCGTTGATAACGCTGGTCGCCGCTCCACCAGTTGGTAACAAATACGCCATCGGGAGAGAGGGCATTGCGGCAGTCTTGGAAGAAAGGCTCTTCTACCAAAGCATCGATAATCTGTTCGCCGTCAAAACCATCTACCAAAATTACATCGGTATTGTGGCGGAACACTTTAATATATTCCGCGCCATCCGCCTCGATAATTTCAAAATTTTCACCTTCGTGCGGCAATTCAAACAGGCTGCGCGCCACGGCGATGACTTGCGGATTGATGTCCACAGCGGTTTGCTTGGTGTGGGGCAGATAGCTGTCTATCCAACGGGCAAACGAGCCACCGCCCAAGCCGATTTGGGTGATGTGTTTGGGCGGGGTTTCTGCAAACAGCAGCCAACCCATCATGGCGCGGCTGTACGACAACACCAGCTCGGACGGATGATCGACATTCATAGAGCTTTGAATGGTGTCGCTGCCCAAGTGCAGGGAACGGATATTGCCTTCTTCAGAAATACCGACTTCGGGCAGATGGGATTTGGCTGGGCGCAGGCGGCGGTAAGGATGGCGGGGTGGCATGGGTGCAGACGAAAGATGTAAAAGGCGTTATTTTAACAGAAACCATGATGTTTTGTGCTGGGGCGGTTTTCAGACGGCCTTTGAGCGTGTTAGATTGGAAAATAAGGCAGGTATTTAATTTTCTTTAAAATCATTGGTTTTTATAATTTCGTGAGTAACTTTGTTTTAAAATGCTTGCCAAGATGGGAACTTATCGGCATAATGCCGACTTCCTTGCCGGTATAGCTCAGTTGGTAGAGCACCTGACTTGTAATCAGGGGGTCCCGAGTTCGACTCTTGGTGCCGGCACCAGTTAAAGACTGATGGTGCCACAAGGCATTTCAGTAAGCCGGTATAGCTCAGTTGGTAGAGCACCTGACTTGTAATCAGGGGGTCCCGAGTTCGACTCTTGGTGCCGGCACCAATTAAAAGCCCGATTGTGAAAGCAGTCGGGCTTTTTGCTTATGCTTTGATATTTTAAAAGCAGACCTTATAATACCGCGTTTCCATTACAACAAAGGGCTGCCCGTCGGGCGGAACACACAAAACACCATGATTACCGTAAACACTTTGCAAAAAATGAAAGCAGAGGGCGAGAAAATCGCCATGCTGACCGCTTATGAATCCAGCTTTGCCGCGCTGATGGACAATGCCGGAGTAGATGTACTGCTGGTCGGTGATTCTTTGGGTATGGCGGTGCAAGGCCGTCAGTCCACTTTGCCGGTGAGCTTGCAGGATATGTGCTACCACACTGAATGCGTGGCTCGCGGTACTAAAAATGCCATGATTGTCAGCGACTTGCCGTTTGGTGCTTATCAGCAGAGCAAAGAGCAGGCATTTGCGGCGGCGGCTGAGTTGATGGCGGCCGGCGCGCATATGGTCAAGCTCGAAGGCGGTGTCTGGATGGCGGAGACCACTGAATTTCTGCAAATGCGCGGTATCCCTGTTTGCGCCCACATCGGCCTGACTCCGCAATCCGTGTTTGCATTCGGCGGCTATAAAGTTCAAGGCCGAGGCGACAAGGCGGAAGCGTTGCTCAACGACGCTAAAGCGCATGATGCGGCAGGTGCGGCAATCGTATTGATGGAATGCGTTCCTGCGGAATTGGCGAAAAAAGTGACCGAGACCGTTTCTTGCCCGACCATCGGCATTGGCGCAGGCGTGGATTGCGACGGTCAGGTTTTGGTGATGCACGATATGCTCGGCATTTTCCCAGGTAAAACCGCCAAATTCGTGAAGAACTTTATGCAGGGCAAAGACAGCGTTCAAGCTGCGGTCAAAGCCTATGTGGACGAAGTCAAAGCAAAAACGTTCCCATCTGTCGAACATACGTTTGCCGGATAAAATAAAAACCAGGCCGTCTGAAACTTATTTCAGACGGCCTTTTCGATGAATAAAAGCGTATAATCGGCGCGTGATTCCCGTTGATGAAACAGCGGAAAAAATAAAGGATTTTTCAAACCATGCAAATTATTCATACGATTAAAGAATTGCGCGAGTGGCGCAAAACTGCCGGAAAAGTGGCATTTGTACCGACCATGGGCAATCTGCACGAAGGCCATCTTGCGCTGGTGCGCGAAGCAAAAAAACGTGCCGATAACGTTGTGGTCAGTATTTTTGTCAACCGCCTGCAATTCGGACAAGGCGAGGATTTCGACAAATATCCGCGCACTTTGCAACAAGATGCCGACAAATTGACAGGCGAGGGCGTTGCCGTCGTGTTCGCGCCTGATGAAAAAGAGCTGTATCCGAATGTAGAACAGCGTTTCAATGTCGAGCCTCCGCACCTGCAAAATGAATTGTGCGGCAAATTCCGTCCGGGCCATTTCCGCGGCGTTGCGACCGTTGTGACTAAGTTGTTCAACATTGTTCAACCCGATACCGCCTGTTTCGGCAAAAAAGACTATCAGCAGCTGGCGATTATCAAAGGCTTTGTCGAAGACTTGAATTTCAATATCGAAATCGTTCCTGTCGATACCGGTCGCGCTTCAGACGGCCTGGCACTTTCCAGTCGCAACCAATATTTGAGCGAAGCAGAACGCGCAGAAGCGCCCCGTCTCTATCAAGAGTTACAAAACATTGCCGCCGCCTTGAAAAACGGCAATCTGGATTACGCCCAGCTTGAAGCCGAATGTATCCGCCGTTTGACCGATGCCGGCTGGGTGGTTGATTACGTTGAAATCCGCCATGCACACAGTTTGGCAGTGGCTCATGTTGGCGATAAAGAATTGGTGGTGCTTGCTGCCGCACGTTTGGGTACCACGCGCCTGATTGATAATTTGGAAGTAGCTTTGGCTTAAAACCAAGCTGCTGTTAAAGGCCGTCTGAAACCTGTTTTTCAGACGGCCTTTTGTTACAATAACGCTTTTGCGTTTCTAAGGCTTTTCCATGTCCAAACCCACCGTTTCCCCGATGATGCAGCAGTATCTCGCCATCAAATCGCAACACGCCGACAAGCTGGTGTTTTACCGCATGGGCGATTTTTACGAGTTGTTTTTGGATGACGCAGTGGAGGCGGCAAAGCTGTTGGACATTACCCTGACCACGCGCGGGCAGATGGACGGCGTGCCGATTAAGATGGCGGGTGTGCCGTTTCATGCGGCGGAGCAGTATCTGGCGCGGCTGGTGAAGATGGGCAAAAGCGTGGCGGTGTGCGAGCAGGTGGGCGAAGTCGGCGCGGGCAAAGGACCGGTGGAGCGCAAAGTCGTGCGCATCGTTACGCCCGGCACGCTGACCGACGCGGCATTTTTGGAAGACAAGGAAACCAACCGCATCGCGGCGGTGAACGCGGATAAAAAACACATCGCCATCGCGTGGGCATCTTTGCAAAGCGGCGAATTCAAAACCAAGCTGACGACGGCGGACAAACTCGCCGACGAGCTGGCGCGTTTGCAGGCGGCGGAAATCCTGTTGCCCGAAGGCAAAAGCCTGCCTAATGGTTTTCAGACGACCTCTGCCAACATCACGCGCCTGAACTCATGGCAGTTTGCCGCCGACGCGGGCGCGAAATTATTGACCGAATATTTCGGCTGCCAAGACCTGCACGGCTTCGGTTTGGACGGCAAGGAACACGAAGCCGCTGTCGGTGCGGCGGGCGCGCTGTTGAACTACATCCGCCTGACGCAAAACCTGATGCCGCAACACTTAGACGGCATTTCGCTCGAAACCGACAGCCAATATATCGGCATGGACGCCGCCACGCGCCGCAATCTCGAAATCACGCAAACCCTCTCCGGCAAAAAATCGCCGACCCTGTTTTCCATACTCGACGGCTGCGCCACCCACATGGGCAGCCGCCTCTTGGCACTCTGGCTGCACCACCCCTTACGCAGCCGCGTCCATATCCGCGCCCGCCAAGAAGCCGTTGCCGCGCTGGGTTCGCAATACGAAACCCTGCAAGGCCGTCTGAAAAACATCGCAGACATCGAACGCATCGCCGCCCGCATCGCCGTCGGCAACGCCCGTCCGCGCGACCTCGCCGCCCTGCGCGACAGCCTGTTTGCCCTATCCGAAATCGAATTATCCGCCGAGGGTAGCAGCCTGTTGGAAACCCTCAAAGCCGTTTTCCCCGAAACCCTGCCCGTTGCCGAAACCCTCAAAGCCGCCGTAATGCCCGAACCCGCCGTCTGGCTTAAAGACGGCGGCGTCATCAACCAAGGCTATTGCGCAGAACTCGACGAACTGCGCCACATCCAAAACCACGGCGACGAATTCCTGCTCGACCTCGAAGCGCGCGAACGCGAACGCACCGGCCTCTCCACCCTCAAAGTCGAGTTCAACCGCGTCCACGGCTTCTACATCGAGCTATCCAAAGTCCAGGCCGAACAAGCCCCCTCCGACTACCAACGCCGCCAGACCCTGAAAAACGCCGAACGCTTCATCACCCCCGAACTCAAAACCTTCGAAGACAAAGTCCTGACCGCGCAAGAGCAGGCATTGGCATTGGAAAAACGCCTGTTTGAAGCCCTCCTCAAAGACATTCAGACGACCCTTCCCCAGCTTCAAAAAGCCGCCAAAGCCGCCGCCGCCCTCGACGTACTCTCCACCTTCGCCGCGATTGCGGCCGAACGCGGTTTCGTCTGTCCCGAGTTCGCCGACTATCCGGTCATCCATATCGAAAACGGCCGCCATCCCGTCGTCGAGCAACAAGTGCGCCACTTCACCGCCAATCACACCCGCCTCGACCACAAACACCGCCTCATGCTCCTGACCGGCCCCAACATGGGCGGCAAATCCACCTACATGCGCCAAGTCGCCCATATTGTCCTCATGGCGCACACCGGCAGCTTCGTGCCTGCCGATTCAGCCCAAATCGGCCCTATCGACCAAATCTTTACCCGTATCGGCGCATCGGATGATTTAGCCTCCAACCGCTCCACCTTCATGGTTGAAATGAGCGAAACCGCCTACATCCTCCACCACGCCACCGACCAATCCCTCGTCCTTATGGACGAAGTTGGTCGCGGCACTTCGACTTTTGACGGCCTCGCCCTTGCCCAAGCCATTGCCGAACACCTGCTGCAAAAAAATAAATCCTTCAGCCTCTTCGCCACCCACTATTTCGAGCTGACCAAACTGCCCGAAGCCCACGCAACAGCAGTCAATATGCACCTCTCCGCACTTGAACAAGGACAGGACATCGTCTTCCTCCACCACATCGAACCCGGCCCCGCCAGCAAAAGCTACGGTATCGCCGTTGCCAAACTCGCCGGCCTGCCCAACCGCGCATTGAAGGCGGCTCAAAAGCATTTAAACGATTTGGAAAACCAAGCCGCCGCCAACCGTCCGCAGTTGGATATTTTCAGCGCCATGCCGTCTGAAAATAGGGAAGATGAGGAAGGGAAAGAACAAGAAGTTGAGCCTGTCGATAATTTGCAGACCAATGAATTGGCTGAAGCTTTGGCGCAAATTCAGCCCGACAACCTTACGCCGCGCGAAGCCTTGGATGCCTTGTATCGCTTGAAAGATATCTGCAATAAGGCGTCGTAAATAACGTAAAGGCCGTCTGAAACAGGAGAAACATATAATGAGTTTTGCTGACATTACCGTGGTTAGTATTACCGGCGCAGATTCTTATACCGAGGGCACGATGTATGCCATTATCCGCAGCTGCGCCGAATTGCCCGGAAGCCGTGGATTGCTGATCAGCCCGAGTTGTCCGCAAGGTTTGCCGGAAAATATCCGACATCAGCCTTGCCGGAAATTCGGTTATTTAGAATACAATCTGTTTGTTTTGTACCAACTGATGTATTACATCGATACTGATTATTGTTTGATCGTTCAAAATGACGGCTGGGTGTTGAACGGTCAAAACTGGCAGGATGCCTATCGGGAATATGATTATATCGGCGCACCTTTGCCGATTTTGTTGGAAACCGAAGCAGACGGGCAGTTTTTCCTGAAAGGAACCGACCAATATTTGGCTAAACAACATCTGATTCAGACTTCTCCGAATTTGGACGAGCCGCAGAACGGCGGTTTCAGCCTGCGCAGCAAGCGGCTTTTAACCATGCCGCGACAACTGGGTTTAAATGTAGAAATCCGACCGCCTTTGCCGCCGAAAGACGAGAAAATTGCCGATATGGAATGGCTGGTACGGCTGCACCACGAGGATATGTTTTTGACGGCGCAACACCGTTATAGATTGCAGGACTTAGGTTTGAAATTTGCGCCTCCGAATATTGCTACGCAATTTTCTTCAGAAGTACCGTTTATCAATCGAATGAGGAATGTCCCTTTAGAGCGCGTCTTTGGGGCGCACTGGATGGGAAGTGTGGTCTTGACCGGCTGCAACCGTATCCGTTTTACCCAATTAAATGGTGATGAGTTGGAAACATTCTCCCGTTTTTTTAGAAATTTGGGTTATGAATTAGAATAAATGAAGGCCGTCTGAAAGTTCAGACGGCCTTTTTTAATGGTTGTTAATGATGATGGTGGGCATGGCGTGCGGCTGCGCGTTTGGTGCCGACAGGCACAATCAGCGTTGCGTAAGTATTATCTTTCTGACATACGCTTTTATCGCCGTAATCGGTCTCGTTCACGACTTTGATTTTCCACAAACCGTCAATCAGCGTAATCACATTGACCACGCCGTTTTTATCGGTTTTGCCGGAGAAGCCTTGAGGCTCGCGGTGGTCATGGGTTGATTCCAAGTCCATTTCCGCCAAAGTGTCCGAGCTGGCGGTAACGGTGGCTTTAACCAAAGGCTCGCCTTTGTACAGGACTTTGACCGGCAAAATACCGCCGGCTTTGACTTCGTTCGGATTTTTCAGCGGAACCAGTTCCAGCTCTTGGCCGATAGGGCGGGTCAATACAGCTTCATCAACTGCGCCGTTGCCCACTTGGACAAAGCTCTTGCCGAACATTTGCGATTGTTCGCAATAGGTGGCACCGGCCAGCTGTTTCAAGGTTTGCTGTTTCCAGCCGTCTTGGTTTTTCGACCAGAAAGTCGGTTGGT
>NZ_JBQCWY010000094.1:0-8835 GCF_051956955.1 Neisseria sp. P0021.S005
TGGTTGGAGGCAGTATTGGCTGACTCGGTGAAGGTTACGCCGTTGCCTGCGGTAATGTTGACGTTGTTGTTGGCGGTAATGTTGGATGCGATTTCAGCAGAGTCTTTGGCGTTGATGACAACATTGGTCGCATTCATATCGCCTTTGACGGCGGTAGATTCTTTTTTGTTTTCATCAGCGTAGTTGACGTTCAGGTTGGCATTCACATCAACGTTTGAACCATCTTTGGTGTATGCGCCGACAGTCAAAGAAGCGCCGCCTTGTTTACTGCTGCTGTTGCTGGTGTTGTGGGCGGCAGTGTTGTGGTATGAACCTGCATCAATGTTAATCGCACCGGTCACATCGTATTTTGTACCTTCATCAGACACTTTGTCATTTGCCAAAACGATGGCATTGCCTGCGTTGATGGTGGTTACGGTTGCAGTGGATTCATTGTGGGTCGAGGAGTTGCCTTGACCTTGTGCAGTGATTTCACCGCCGATGCCTTTGTTGGTACTGATGCCGGCAGAAACGACCAAACCGCCGCCGTTTTGTTTCACATCGGATTTTGCACCGCTGTGTGCCGCTGCATGGGTAACGTTTTTGGCAGCTTCAACCACATTGCCGGTCGCATTAATCACTGTACCTTCTTGATTAATATTGCCGTTTGCAGTGATGGTGGCGTTGCCGCCGGTGTTGATGTTGGATACATGAGATGTATTCGTTACGGTAGTTGCATCTGTTTTGGTGCTGGTAATGCCGACAGATACGCCGACGCCTGCAACGTTATTTTTTTCGTATGCAGTAGCAGATACGCCCAAATCAGTTACGCGTCCGGATTCGGTCACAGTGTTGCTGCCTTTGGATGCAACAACATTGACGTCATTGGCTGCGGAAATGTTGACAGATTCTTCGCCGTTGACTTGGCTACCGCTGACGGTAACGTTTGAGTTGGAAGACAACTGGGTGTTTTTACCGGTCAAAATGCTGCCGTTCAGGCCGACAGAGTGGGTGTCGGTGTGGGTATCGGTGAATTTAATACCGGCTTTGGCAGTCACGCTGCCGTTTTCTTTATTGGTTTCGGTGCCAGAGTAGCCTTTGATGGAATACTCGTTGACCTGTTTGTTTTCTACCGCTTTGGCAGCATCAATGGTCAAATCGCCTGCGGAAGAAAGTTGCAGTTTTTGTGCCGCAAACAATGCAGAACCGATCACATTGATGTCTTTGTTGGAAACAACGGTCAGGTCGGCATTGGAAACCAAGGTAGAACCGGTTACTTTTTCAATGCTGCTGTTGCTGCTGGTTTTAGAGGTAGTGATATTGAAAATCGTACCTTTACGCGCGCTTTGTGCGGAAGTATCGGTGCTGGTGGCGTTTTTAATATCGACATTGCCTGCTTTGGAGCTGACGAATGTACCGGCTTGGCCTTCAACGGTACTGCCGTAAACGTTGACGCCGTTTTTTGCACCCAAAACTATGTTTGAGTTGGCAGTAATGCTGCTGCCGTGCAGGTTTTCGGTACGGTTGTTTTGAACTTGGCTTTCACCGCCGAACAGGCCGCCCCAGTATTTTTTCTGGTCGTCGAGGCTGTTGGTGTTGATGGTGGTTTGAGTACCCAAGTTGATGTTGTTGACATCGGTAACGACATTGCCGTTTGCCGCAATGCTTGCGCCGTAAGTGCTCAAATCGCCTTCGGAAATCAAACCGATATCACCGGCTGCGGAGATTTTGGTTTGATGGGCGGTAGAGTTTTTGGAAGATTTTGTAGCGATACCGGTTTTCAGGGCAGCAGTTTCATTTTTGAAGCTGACATAAGTCGAGCTGCTGTCGGTTTCGCTGTTGCTGCTTAATACGATTCCTTGTTGGGCGGCAATGCGTGCATCAGCAGCCGAGTTCAGTTCGGTCGCATCCAATTGAACTTTGCCGGTGGTGGCAATATTGACAGAACCGGCATTGATTTTGGTTTGATGCAGGCTTTCGTCAGCAGAGGAGCTCAGGTTGTTGTTGTACCAAAGGCCTTTGCTTTGAGTGTGGTCGGATTCTGTACGGTTGGTGGTTTTTACCGCGTTAGAATTGATATTGCCTGTGGCAGAAGCAGTCAGCGCGCCGGCATTGATGTTGGCTGCGCTCAGGTTGAGGCTGCCGCTATTGTTCAAAGTCAATGACTCGGATGCATTGATATTGCTGGCGGTAAAGGTTTCCGTTTTGTTGCGGTCCGAACGGAAGTGCTGAACATTTTGCGCCTCTTTGCCGCTGGAAGATTTGTTGGCAGAATGGCTGGTAACCGTGCCTTTGATGTCGGTATCGCGGGCAAACAATTCCATTTGTGCGCCGGTCAGATTGGCGGACTGGATGCTCAGGTTGCCTTTGCTGTCGATATTCAGGTAGCGGGTACCGGTAATGGCGGCATTTTGAATGTTTTGTTTGGCGCGTTTGTCGGTCGCGTGGATGCGGATGGTACCGGCGCGCATACTGCCGAAAATATGACCGTCAAGCACCGGCGCATTTGAAGCAGCGTCCAATGCTTCGATTTGTGCGGTTTTGTAGTCGAAGTTGCTTTTGCCTGAAGAAACATTGATGGCGTCGGCGGCATTAACGTTGGCTGATTTGCCGACAACCACTTGCGGCGCGAGCAGGTCAACCACGCGGTTGCCGCTCAAATTGCCGTTTACTTGCAGTTGTTTGCCATTGTCGCTGATATTGAAAGATTTCAACGCGCCGTCTGAAACGGTTGGCGTACCGACAACCAAGGATGCGCGGTTGGCATTCAGGATACTGCCGCCGTTGTGGGTAATGCCGTTAGGGTTTGCCAAAACATAGTCTGCGGCAATACCGAAGATCTCTTGCTGACCCAAGATCAGGGAAGGGTTTTTGCTGACCACTTCATTCAAGATCACAGATGCGGCCTGACCTTGGAAGTTTTTGTTGGCAGACAGGTTTCCGGCCAGTTGGGATTTACCGGCAGACAGGGCGTTATTCAAAACGGCACCGTGTTGGGAAACGTTGTACTTGTTATATTGGTTGTGAGAAAGACCTTGAGCCGTCGGTGCGGCAATGTTGACGATGTCAACATTGTGTTGCTGCTGTACCGAAGTTTGGCCGATGGCTTCGATATTGGCGGCTACCGCTGCATTTCCCAGGAATGCAAAGCACACGGCGACAGTTACTTTGCCGGAAGCTGAGAGCTTAGGCTGATATAAAGTGTCGATTTTCATGGATTTTAATCCTTATTTATCGTGATGGAGATTGAATCAGAAATCCCATATCGGGTATTGGATTTCTGTTGAGGAAATTTTTGAATGTATTAACATTGTTATGAATTTTTTTACAATCATACCACCAGTATGGCCTTGTGTGCACTATTTCAAATGCAAATAAAAACCGCCCATCTCATTGATATTAATGGAAAATTAATAACGGTAAGATAGGCGGTTTATATATTGGATAAAAGGATATATATTTACATAACTTTAAAATGGAATGCGTAAAGAAACAGTCACATGATCCTGTTTTTCGCTGTTTGATTGGTTGGGCATGCGCGCAAAACCTTTGCCGTAGTCGGCAGAAAGCTGCCATTTGTCCGCCTTGCCCAAATTCAAACCTGCCACTAAGCCCATGGCACGTTGCGAACCTTCGTTATTGTTTTTGGCAACGCCGATGTCTGCGCCCAGATAAGGCTCGATATAGATGCCGTGGGGCGTATTGCGGCGGAAATAAACGGTATTGCTCAACAAGACTGCGCTGTTTGCGCTCAAAGAAGTTGAACGGAAACCGCGTACATTTTGATAACCGACGATGTCCATTTCTTTGGCGGCAAACAAATCATGCGGGCTATATTGGGCGTCTATTTGGTGATGGTTGCGCACGATCCATTTACCCAATGGACGGTTTTGAATCAAATTGCTCTGCAAGGATACAGAGGTATAACGCTTGTCGAATGGCGTGTGTTCGGTATTTTTCGCAAATCCTTGTTCCACGCCGATATTGTTGAGCCAAATGCCGTTTGGCAGGATGGCTGTATGCGATAGGCCGACTTGTGTCGAATAGACTTCCGGGCTTTGCAATTCCAGTTTGCTGTCGGCAAATTTTGCAGTCTGTTTCACATAATCGATGCCGATATAGGCGGAGGTAATATGTTTTTGACTGCGTGAGAATACGCGGTCTGCTTTGATTCCTGCCGCTTTGGATTGGGAGCGGTAGGCATAACGTGTTACGCTGGGCGTTAAGATGCTTTGCGATTGCGACGCGGCGGCGTAAGTGCTGAATGTCCATGCACCATAAGGAACTTGATAGAACATACTGCCGCCGCGACTGTAATGGCTGTCGTGGTTGTTTAGATTGGTATAGCCGTTTAGATAAAGGGAGTCGCTCAATCCCAACGGGCTGCCGACATTCAGGCTGCCGCGCAGTGTCGTGGTATTGGGTTTGTTGCCTTTATTGTCAATGGTGACGCTGCCGCCCCAATGTTTTTCGGCATCGTTGTTGAGTTGGATTGAGGCGGTGCCGTCATCATGCGGATAAACATCGATGCTGACGTTGTTGCCAGCAACATGGTTTGCCTGTTCGATACCTTGGTCGAGGTATTGAATGTTCAGCGGTTTGCCTTGATGATTGGGGAAGAGGGTGTCGACGTTGACTGTACGGGAGCCGCCGGTAATCTCACGGATTTTGCCTTCGATGACTGCTAATTTCAAAACACGCTCAGGCGTGGTTTCAAATTTGATTTGCGTGTGCGGATAGCCTTGAGCGATATATTCGGCAACGATATCCCGGTTCAGTTGGTTGATGTTGTTTTGATTGATGCATTTGGGGAGCTTGGCTTCAATCTTTTTGGAATCGATGAGCGTAATGCCGGAAAGTTCGATACCGGTGTAATCCAAACATTCGGTATTGTTTTCAGACGGCACCTCTTGTGCAACCGTGTCGTTATCTTGTTTTTTCTGTAAATCCCATGCCGACTGCTCGCGTTTTTGGATTTCGACCGAATGAATCTGATCGAGATTGTCGCGGAAGTCTTTGTCGAATTGGTTGGGTACGTTTTTATCGATTTGATTAAGCGGATTCGGTGTATTGGCCGCATAGGCGTTTAGCGCGGAGAGAATCAATACGGGCAGGGGAAGAAGGCGGGATTTGTACATGGTGTCGTAATTTTATAGGGATAATAATTGGGTTTATTTTATCGAAAATAGCTGCTTGGGGCGTATCGGTTTTTATCCTTGTCTGCAATCAGGGTTTATTAAGCAACAATGGGATAAATTTTTATGATAATACCATAAAAATATTAAGGGAATTTAAATAACAAAAACCTGCCTTTGAAAAAGCAGGTTTTTTCAGACGGCCTGTGAGCCGTTAAAGATTTTGCAAACGCTCGACAGAAGGCGCGTAGTAGTAAGCACCTGATACGGCTTTAGACAAATATTTCAGCAGTAAGTCGGTTTTGCCGTCTGCATCGCCGAACATATTGAGCAGCTGAACTTCAATATTGTGCAGCGTGTTGCAATAGGAAGTGAACATCAAACCATGTTCGCCGCTGATTTTGCCGAAGGGCAGGCTGCGGCGGACAATTTTCAAGTCAACGCCGTTTTCTTTGACATTGACGCGGCCGAGATGGGAGTCGGGCAGGCGCACGTCTTCGTTGAATTCATCATTGGTTTCTTTGCTGCGGCCTACGCTGGCTTCTTGTTCGGCAGTAGGGACGGCATCCCATTTTTTTAAATCGTGCAGGTATTTTTGCAGCAAAACATAGCTGCCGCCGGTATCGGGCTTGCCTTCGGGAATAATGGCGACATTGCGCACATTGTCATCGCCCTGCGGATTTTCCGTACCATCGACAAAACCGTCCAAGCCGCGGTCTTCATACAGGCGCAGGCCGTGTTCTTCAGTGGATACGCGGATGCTGTCGCCGAATGCGCCTAAAACAGATTGAGCTAAGGCATAGGCGGCTTTTTGCTCGGTGGCTTGAATGTGGATATAGAGATCGTGTTGGGTGGAGGGGGCGAGGCCGTTGCCCAATTCAGGAAAAGGTTTGATTTCGCTGCCTTCGTCAGTATGGCCGAACGATTGCCATGCGCGGCTGCCAAAGGCAATGGTCAAACCCAAAATATCATTTGGAAAACGGGTTTTCAGTTTGGCCAAGGATTCCAAAGAAAGGCGGCAGGCAGATTTGATGTCTTCGTTGCGGCCGTCTGAAATGTCTGCTTCGATAAAAATACCGGCTTGTGCGTGATCAGGAATAATAGCTGATTGAGGGTGGCTCATGATGATTCCTTTCAAAATATTATGGGTTTTTACGCGGGAGATTATACACTGAAAGTTTCAGACGGCCTAAAATCTGCCTTTTGATTTTTTTAGGGTCGGAAAGTCATGTTTGGTAAGATGTTTTTTGTGAGCGTCATTCTGTTGCAAGTGTTTACATTCGGGCTTGGGCGTTCACTGCAATGGCTGTTTGCGCCTTGGATTGGCAAAGTTGGCAGACGTTGGCTAATGGGTATTTCCTATTTCATTACAAACGGCTTGTTGATCGGCTTGCTGCTGGAGTTGGGGCATATGATGTTCCGCGTGGTGGCGTTTTGGATGGTAATCTTGCTGTTTGTGATGTATGCCGCGTTGGTGACATTTATCCTGTATCTTTTGCTGCGCCGTTTTGTGGCACGCCAACCGCTTTCTCGAAGCCTGCGGCTGTTTGCGCCTTTGTTTGTGGCCGGTTTGCTCGGTTTGGGGATGTATAACGCCTATACGCCCGTGGTCCGCCATCAGACTGTATTCATCAATAAGAAAATGGATAAGCCGCTGCGTATCGGCGTGGCCAGCGATTTGCACTTGGGGATTTTGTTTGGCGCGCGTCAATTGGACAAGTTGACGGACATCATGAAGCGGGAAAAAGTCGACATAGTGTTGCTGCCGGGCGATTTGATGGACGATACCGTCGATGCCTACCTTAAAGAAAACATGAAACCACATTTGCAGAAGCTGACTGCGCCGATGGGCGTTTATGCCACTTTGGGCAATCATGACTGGTTCCGCGATCAGAAGCGTATCAAACATGAATTGGAAGCTGCAGGCTTGACGGTTTTGGCCAATCAGGTTTTGGAAGTGAATGGTGTGTTGCTGGTAGGGCGGAGCGATGATTTGGATCGCAAGCGTCCTAGTGCGGAGCAGCTTTTAGAAGGTCAAAATACCCGATTACCGGTTTTATTGATGGACCACCGTCCTACTTCAATCGAAACCCATGCCCGGCTGCCGATTGATGTGCAGGTCTCCGGCCATGTCCACAACGGCCAAGTTGCACCTGCCAACCTTATCGTCCGTACGCTTTATCGTCTTGCTTACGGTTATGAGGCGATCGGCAACGGCCATTTCTTCACCACTTCGGGCTACGGCTTCTGGGGCATTCCCTTGCGTTTGGGTTCGCAATCAGAAGTGTGGGTTATTGACATCAAGTCAAAGCATTGAAATAGAAATATAAACTTCAGGCCGTCTGAATTTCAGACGGCCTTTTTTATGAAAATTGGGAAAAAATATTGAAATTGGATTATAATCGATGTTAATAAAATCAGCCACCGATATGAGTGGCATCATAACTAGGGAACTCACTATGGGCATTATTAGTCTTGCACTTATCTTCGTATCAATCGCCGCCGTCTTATTGTATTTCAAACAACAGTTGAAAGACCGCAAAAAAGACTGTCGCGAATCCTTTGTCTCTTTGCGCATTGCGCTCGACTGCCGACATCAGGCCGTCCGTCATGTATTGGATGCATACAGCAAACATCTGCAAGAGCAGGGCATTGCATCGGATCGAAACGTTCAGCAGATGTGTGCCGAAGTCGAAACTGCATTGGCGCAAACTGCCAAAACATTTTCCGAGTCCAAAATCAAACATCTGTGTGAAGCCGAAACAGCATTGAATCATGCGTTGAAAAAATTGCAAACTGCCGTCAACGGTCTTTTGAAACAGTATCCTGATGAGCAATTGGCGGGTTTGATGGAAATGCTGGATGCAGCAGAAGCGGAAGTTGCATCAGCACGCCGTACTTACAACCGCAGAGCCGGAAGTTACAACCATCATTTAAACAAGCTGCCCAACCGCCTTGTCGCCAAGCCATTAGGCTTTGACAAGCAGGCAGGATTGGTTCGTTTCACGGAAAATCAAACGCAACGCATGAGCAGCAATATGTTAGCTTAAAAATTAAGCAGTTTGCTGAATAAGTGATACACAAAAGGCCGTCTGAAATATTAATTTCAGACGGCCTTTTGTTTACTGTTAATGAAAAATACTTAGGCTTTGGCCAATTTATTGGGCAAAGCGGATCAGGCTGTCGGCAAGCTTATCGGCTGCAGTTTCGTAACCTTGTGCAGAGAAGTGAACGCCGTCTTTGGCTGCCAAGCCTTGAGCCATCCAGCTTTTCATGCTGCATGCGCCCCCCATTGCATCTTGCCAAGACCAGAACATGATTTTTTCGTCACGGGCAACGCGTTGCTGCATTTGTTGTACTTCGCTGAGCAAGACCGGACGGTTGCCGCAGCTGCCGTAGGCGGTTTTCAAAGATTCCGGAGCGCCGAGGATCAGGATACCTGCGTTGGGCAGGGTGTTTTTGATTTGACGGATGTAATTGCGCCATGTCCGTTCGGTAGAGGAAATATCGAGATTGCCGGAAAAGGCTTCATTGGTACCGTAGGCAAGGATGATTAAATCGGCTTTGGTTTGTGCCAAATCTTCCCACATACCCGGCCGCCATTTTGACCATTGGGATAACTGCGCGCCGTTGATGCCCATGGCGGAAACGGTTACGCCGCGTCCGGGGCGTTCGATATTAATGAAACCGATTTGCCAAGGCATGCTGCTGCTGAGGGTCA
>NZ_JBQCWY010000095.1:0-8804 GCF_051956955.1 Neisseria sp. P0021.S005
TGATTGCTTCCGAAGACGCCAACTTTGCCGAACACAGCGGCTTTGACTGGAACGGCATCAAATACGCCATGAAACGCAATAAGCAAAGCGGCGAAGTCAAAGCCGGCGGTTCGACCATCAGCCAGCAACTGGCGAAAAACCTGTTTCTCAACGAAAGCCGCAGCTACATCCGCAAAGGCGAAGAAGCGGCGATTACTGCGATGATGGAAGCGGTTACCGACAAAGACCGCATTTTTGAGCTGTATCTGAACTCAATCGAATGGCACTACGGCGTATTCGGCGCGGAAGCGGCGTCCCAGTATTTCTACAAGAAACCTGCCTCCGCCCTCACACGCCAACAAGCCGCCAAGCTCACAGCACGCGTTCCGGCTCCTCTGTTTTACGCAGACCACCCTAAGAGCAAACGGATGCACAACAAAACCAATATCATCCTGCGCCGCATGGGTTCGGCAGAATTGCCCGAAAGTGATATGGATTAATTAAAAAGGCCGTCTGAATATTTCAGACGGCCTTATATATTGCACTCCGTTAAGGGAGTGTAAATTACAAAACAAACCCCTTGACAAGTTCCGATTAACCGAATTTTCAAGGGGTCTGAAATGTCAACATTTGCCTACTACACAATTACACCGCAACCTGAAAAAAATCCCGTTGCCTACATCTTCCGCCTGTTTTCCGAGACCTGCGGAACCATCGATTGCTTGGAAACCAGAGCTTTTCCTATCCGCAATCCCAACAATCCCCAAATCACTTATGGCGAAGCCGATTTATACGGTCAATTAAGCGTATCCGCACTGATGGCGGAGGTGCAATCATGAATCGTTCAGCTTCAGCAAGCGCGGAACGCGCTCTTCCTTGTCTAAATAGTAACAACTGCATTGAGGCAGAAAACCTTAATAAAAACAATGCAAAGCAAATTCCGATTGGTTACGAAAAATACCTGCCGAACACAGCAAAACCCGAATTCAACGAATTTTCCACCTCACACAAGAAATCCGCCGCCGCCCTTGAGATGAATGTACGCCAGTTCATCGAAGTTTTCGGAATTGAAAAGGTTGGATTCCTTACCCTTACATTTGCCGACGACGTATAAGACGTCAAAGAGGCAAGCCGCCGCTTTCACAGCCTGCGCACAAACTTTCTTAAAAAACATTTCGAACATTATGTCTGCGTATACGAGCGCATGAAAAGCGGTCGTATTCATTTCCATCTGATTGTGAACACACGCGAAGACATTCGCCGCGGCCTGAATTTTAAGCAAATTCAAGCCCGAAACTACACATCAGCAAACAAAGCACTCCGTCAGCTTTGGCAAATTCTTCGTGAAAACATGGATAAATACGGTTTCGGCCGTTCCGAACTTTTGCCGGTAAAGACCAACAGCAAAGGCTTGGCAAGATATGTGGCCAAATACATTTCAAAACACATTAACAGCAGACTTCCTGAAGACAAAGGCTATCGCCTGATTCGTACAACCATCGACAAAAAAAGTCTGTGGAAGATTGCAAACAGCAATTTTTCGTTTGTAAGTGCTGGTTCGCGCCTATGGCGCGAGAAGCTCCAGAAATGGATTATCTGCATTGAGCCATATTTAAAACAGTATGCAAAACATGAATTTAACAGAGAACTCAAAGCCATTACAGAAGAAAACTACAACCGTATTTTATCCAGCTTAATTAGCCCGAAATGGGCGTTTTATAACCGAGAAACCATCATCAATATGCCCTAAGTTGGCAGAAAGGAAACATCATGTCTCAAGAAACCGAACGCAAACAAGGTATTTTCGTCATTGCCGCATTTGACCGGATGTTCGCACGAGAACGCAAAAACCAAGACGGCACATTCAGCAAGACCCACTATGTCGGTTTGATTATCCGTTCAGATACAGAAACCCGCCTTTGCGAAGTTCGCACAAAACATCCAGAAAAGTACGAGCATTACAAACCGCAGCAAATCGTCTCAATGCAAGTGTTTCCTCGTGCATTTAAAGACAACATCTACTATTCGGACGAAGCATAAACCAGTTTCAGGGGTTCGGCGGTGTTCCCTGAATTGACCCCGAAACACCGCCACAACCATTTTTTTAACTCCATAAAGGAAAATATCATGAGTATTAAAACCAAATTTCAAAAAGCAGCCGCTTTTGTAACCGTTGCAGCATTGCCAGTATTAGCATTCGCAGAAGATAACGGCATGGTCGAAGCCGCTAAAACAGAATTGGGCTCATTGAAATCGGGCATTATTGCCGTCGGCGCGGTTGCCGTTGCTTTGGCCGTTGCCGCCGTTTCCATTAGTGTTATCAAATCCGCAGTGAAACGCTCTGCATAAGGTGCAACATGGGTTATCAGGTCGGCAGAATCTGTCATGAAACGGCAGAGCAGGCAACAAACGAAGTGATGACTCAAGTCGTACCGACCATAGACAAAGACGGGGTGTTGCATCACCCCGTTTTTAACGGACAGACTTGGACTTATAACGAACAGACCGTAAAACTTCAATTTCCGCAGTGCGACAGCATGAAATATTACCGTCTCGGCGAACAAATCGGCACACAGATGATGTATGCCATGATTGCCGTCTTTGCCGTTGTCGTTATTGTGAAACTGGTTTTATGGCAGAGAGAAAGAAATGAAGAATGACACCCGAATCAGCATTTTTATTGGGTATGGTAAAGCCCCTAACATTAGCCGTCTTTTTGTATGTCTTGGCTCGCTCTTGGTCGTAGAGCAGGCATGGGCAGAAGTAGGATTACCGCCGCCGGGACAACATCAAAACGCAGGCTTTCCGAGTGACCAAGCCTTGCAACGTCGTGGCTACGATCCAAAAACAGGCGTTTGGAAGGTTGACGTACAAAACAACGGCAAACCGACCGTAAACAAAGACGGTGGAACATACAACGGAAGTCAAAACAAGACTGTAACCGTTACGGGAAAGTACGGCGAAACTGGCAAAATGTATACAACTGTTAATCAAAGAGTTGGTACAAGCGCAATTCAGAAAACTGCTACGGGTGTATGGTTTGGCTCATCAATTGCAAATGCTTTAAGTAAAAATGGATCATATGTAGCAACTCAGTTAAGAGCTGGAAATTATAAGTCAGCATTTGAAGGTTCGGTACTTGCTTTAGGAGATTTCGGAAATAATCTATTTGGTGGATTGCCTGAATCAATTGTGAATTTAGGGCGATCTTTAGGGTTAGTAAATAATCCATCACAGCAACAATATAGAGATGCAGCAGAAAGATTTTATGCAGCACAACGCCAAGCAGAAGCCGAAGGAAACTACCAAAAAGCAGTAGCACAAGCAGCAGCTGGAAAAGCAGCAGAAGCAGCACAAAAAGCGCAACAACAAGACCAACAAAAGAAAGAAGAACAGAAGAAAGACGAAGAAGCAAAAAAGAATCGAATGATTAAATATCAATTGATAGTAAATATAAATGGCAGTTATCAAAATTATGTTTTCTATTCTAAATTTGGAATTAATTTAAATGGTTCAAAAAGTAATTCTTTGGACGTCTTTTCTGATAATCTAGGCCGTTTTTCTTCTCATGTTGATATTGACATTCCTAATTCATCACCATCAAGGATTACTGTTAGCACTCCATCAGATAAACGTGTCTATGTTTATTACAATACATATAAAGAAGGTACAGTTCCAGAATCAGAAAAAGAGAAGATTGCACAAAATCAAAGCCAAGTAAAACCTGAAGATTTCATGCTGACACAAAAAGAAATGTTAGACATTCTCAAGCGTATGCTTGAAAACAATCAGACAAACCATGCCGAGTTGATGAACCAACTGGCAAAAATGGGCGTTATGAATCAATCTGCCGAGCCAAGCACATTTAGCCCTGATACCGCACTTAGTGCGCCATATACCCCTGAAGGTAGTAGCACCCCTCAACAAACAAGATTCAAAATGAATCAAGATGGCACTGTAGGCGTTGATTATGTTCCGCGTCCAGATTTAAAGCCAAACAGTCCAGAAGCACCGAATAAGCCCGAAAAGACAACACCGAGCAGACAGGAGAGTCCAGACACGCCAAACGCACCAAATAGCCCGAATTCGCCAAATACACCGAATCAGCCGAACAATCCGACAGGGCAGCAAAATCAAAACGAAGAGAATCAGAAACAAGATTTTTGTAAGCAGAACCCGAATACTGCTCAATGTATTTTGGGAGGAAAGTCGGAAGATATTAAACTACCTGAACAGACCATAGACCTGAATTTCAAGCCTTTGGACGTGTTCCAGTCTGACGGGAAGTGTCCCGCTCCCCGCTCCGTAGATTTCGGTGCATTGGGACAGGTAGAGTTCAGCTATGACCCGTTGTGCGACTTGGCGCGCAAGCTGCGCCCCATCTTCATCGCAATATGCGTGCTGACATGTGCCTATTTTGTCTATGAATCCGTAAAGGAATTGTGAAATGAACTGGGCATCATTGATAACAGGCGTCCTCATGTCCGTAGCAGGGCGCATACTGACCGCCGTAGGTTTGAGTTTTATTTCAGTAACAGGACTGAATGCTTTGCAGGATTATTTCATTAACGAAATAAGCCGTAGTATCGGCGGTTTCCCCGACGAAGCCTTGCAAATACTGTATATAGCGGGATTCGGTGTCATTCTGAATTGGATATTTGGTGCGTTCAGCTTCGTAATATCCCTAAAAGGCTTTAAAAAACTGTCTACCATCATTCAGTCGAAATAGGAAGAAAACATGTTATATCTGTTAACAGGCGTACCGGGTTCGGGCAAAACCCTGAAAGTCGTTTCCATGCTTGCCAAGCAAAAAGACTTTATGAATCGTCCGCTTTATGTAGACGGCATTCTTGACCTGAAAATACCACATGAAGAAATACCAGAAGGAGAAAGCATTCAGACATGGCCGAAGTGGGCACCGCCGGGCGCGATTATCGTTGTTGACGAATGCCAACGCATATTCCGCCCACGTCCTAGCGGTTCGAAAGTACCTGACTACGTCGCCGAACTTGAAACACATAGACACCGTGGTCTTGATTTCCTCTTGATAACTCAACATCCCCGTCTGATAGACGTCCATTTGCGCGGACTGATAGAACACCACACCCATTTCGGCAAGACTAATTTAGGACTGCGCCGTAAGCTCGAATGGACGACAGGCGGCGCAAAAGACCCTGAAAGCAGGGCAAACATCAGGGAAGCCCTAATCAGCGTGTATAGGCTTGATAAAAGCGTGTATGGGCTGTACAAGTCCGCTGAAGAACACACCAAAATCAGAACCAAGCGCAGCAAGGTTCTTTATCTGATACCCATCGCAATAGCCTTGCTTGGTGGAGGTTTGTATTATTTCTCATCCTTTTGGAAAAATATGGAAAAACCAATAATAGAGGGACAAACGGCACAGGCACACATTGCCGCGTCAGCGGCAAGCCCCGAAGCGCAGGCGGCAGCCGCTCCCGCGGCGGACGACGGCGCAGCGGGGCAGTACGCAGCAGCAAAGGTGCAAACGCCGTCCGAACCGCCCAAGCCTCATTTGACAGAAGAAGACTATCAGCCCCGTATCGCAGAACGCCCCGAAACCGCCCCTATATACGACGGCATGAACAAAGCCGTAAAAGTCATGCCTTGGCCGTCCGCGTGCGTAAAAAGCGATAATGGCTGTAATTGCTATACAGACCAAGGGTCTAAAATTTCAGAAATTAGCAAAAAAACCTGTTTAAGCTATATTAAAGATGGCTTGCCCTTCAACCCTTATAAAACTAAACAAAACGAAGCATTAACGGCTGATTCAAATTCATCAGTATCAGAAAAACCGCAAGTCTTGACAATGGGTGGAAAGAGTCCGCAGAATTTAATGTATGACGGATACGAAGATAAAGCCCTAAGTAATGAGGGCGGAAAAATAAATTAGGGAAACGATGAACGCATTAGAATTTGTTATTTCGTGTTTGGTTGTTTATGCAATAATTCACATCCATAGAAAGCATGGCACGGCTTATTTCAAAATGTTGATTAAGGAATTTGGCATTTTTATTTTCGGTCTTGCTATTATTTTTCTTGTATTATGCGCAGCAGGGGTCTTAATGTTCGCAGTCCAATCGCACACCTAACCACAAGTCAGGGGGAGGACGTCCAGAAAGATTTGTAAAGACAGCTTTATCGTCTTTATAAATCTTTTTGGATACCCCTTGACGCTAGCCAACCCTAAAACGCTAGGGCAAAGGGGTGGGGTGGTTTTTTTACCCCACCCCCTGCCACGTGGCGAACGTCGCCGAAGGCAAAAACATTTAAAGCCCCAAGCCCTGAACGTGAAACCAGCATTTTCAGGGCTTGGCGTTTGACGAAACACCAAGCAAAGCCCGTGACTTCGTAAGTACGGCACAGCCACAAGGCTGTAACAAAGATTGAAGCACGGGTCTTCTAATAACCTGAATTTGAACACTATCTAGGGCAAAAAGCCCGTATTCATAAGGCAAAACCCCATGTACTTAGGCATAGACGTATCGAAATTAACAATAGATTGCTGTCTGATTTCAGACGGCCTTTTTTTTGAGCGTAAGTTCAAAAACAGCCAGGCCGGATTTCAAGACCTGAAAGACTGGCTAAAAGAAAACGGCGCAACAGAAAGGCTTCATTGCTGCTGCGAAGCAACAGGGAAATACTACGAAGCAGCAGCTGAATATTTGAGCAAATACTACCGAATGAGTGTAGAGAACCCACGTAAAATAAAAGGTTTCGGGACAGCCGTTTTACAAAGAACCAAAACAGACCGTCAAGACGCAAAAACTATAGCCCAATACTGCAAAGCACTAGAACCCCGACCGTGGCAGAAACCCACCGAAGCACAAACCAAACTGCGAGAACTGACACGATACCAACACCGTCTGAAACGCCAAAAAGCAGCCGAACAAACCAAACTCCAAACCGCCCCCGCCTACCTGCTCCCACTGATACAGTCCACCATTACCCATCTTCAACAGCAAATCAAAGCCGTTCAAAACCAACTGAACCAGTTTCACAAAGACAATCCCGACTACAAAATCCAAAAAGAGCGCCTGAAAACCATCACAGGCATAGGCGAAGCAGCGGCCAATAGCCTTTTATCAGTTCTGACCCAAACGGACCGGTTCAAGACCGCAGCGCAATTTGTAGCCTACCTAGGCTTAGACCCCAAGGAAAACCAGTCAGGAACAAGCCTAAAAGGCAGACCGCGTATTTCTAAGCTGGGCAATACCCATTTGCGAACAACCTTGTTTATTCCGGCTATGCACGCATACCGAAGCAGCACCTTTGCCAAGTATGTAAGCCGACTACAAAAGAACGGCAAAAGGCCGAAAGTGATAATTGTCGCACTCATGCGGAAACTGGCGGTAATAGCGTTCACACTTTTGAAGAACGGCCAAGATTTTCAAGTGGAAAGATATAAATGAAAAATTAAACCTGGTTTTCGCCGGCGATTTTTAATTTACTAAATAAAAAAATAAAACGCAAAACCATTTAATATCAAACAAAACACCCTGAACAAATCAGGGTGCGTATTATTGCAACTTTAAGAAATGTAAAGTTTATTGACTGTGAAATACACTATCTTTGTTTTTAGGCTTTCTCTTCCGGCTCAGGTACGTCAAACACTTGGCGCAGGTAAGCGAGGAAGGTGTTGTTGGTGGTCATGGTTTTGCCCGGGGAGTCGGAGAGCTTGGCGACGGATTGGCCGTTACACTCGACGAGCTTCAAGACAATGTTCAAAGGCGTGTGTCCCAAATCGTTGGTCAGGTTGGTACCGATACCGAAACTGGTTTTGAAACGGTCTTTGAAGTATTGGTGCAACGCCCATGAACGCTCAATATCGAGGCCGTCTGAAAAGGTCAGCATTTTGGTGCGGCTGTCGATTTTGAGTTTTTTGTAATGCTCGTAGGCTTTGTCGCCCCAAACATAAGGATCGCCGCTGTCGTGGCGCAGGCCGTCGAAGAGTTTGGCAAAGTACAGGTCGAAGTCGCGCAAGAAGGCATCCATGCCGACTACGTCGGTCAGGGCGATACCGAGGTCGCCGCGGTATTCGTGCACCCAACTTTCCAGCGCGGCTTTTTGGAAATTGCGCAAACGTACGTCCAAGGCTTGGAAGGCTTGGAGGAACTCGTGCGCCATGGTGCCGATGGGTGTGATGCCGATTTTTTTGGCCAGATAAACGTTGCTGGTACCGCGCACGATATCGGGAGCAGCTTCCAGCAAGGTGCGGATAACGTGTTCCTGCCATGCGAGGGTGTAGCGGCGGCGCGTGCCGAAATCGGAAATAAGGAACGGCGGATCATTTGGATTTTGTGTAGCTGCAATTTCTTTCAGCTGTTGCGCTTTGGCCTGCAAACGGCGCTCGCCTTCTTCGATGACGGCAGGCGTTTCCAAGCTGCGGAAATAGAGTTCGTTGACGATGGCAAGAATGAAAATCTCGAAGAACATCGCCTGTATCATCGGGCCTTCGATGCGGATGTTCAGACGGCCTTGGTCATCAGGGCTGACTTGGACGAAGCGGCGTTGGAGTTGGAAAAGTTCGAGATAATCGACAAAATCGCTTTTGATAAAACGCAGGCTGCGCAGATAGGCAAGTTCGTCATGGGTAAAGCGCAGCTGGCACAGGGAGTCGAGTTCGCGTTCCAAGTCTTCTTGAATATCGGCCAGCGGATACACCATCTCTTTGTTTCGACAGCGGAATTCGTAGAGGCTGTGGGTTTGCGGGAATTGGTGCAACACGACTTGCAGCATGGTGAATTTGTACAGGTCGGTATCAAGCAGGGATTGGATAATGGGCTGATAAGCAGACATAAGTTTTC
>NZ_JBQCWY010000096.1:0-8748 GCF_051956955.1 Neisseria sp. P0021.S005
GTAATAGGAATTTCAAGCGTAGAGCCAATAATCGATAATTTAAAAACGTTTTATCTTTACGGTACAGTCCCTTGCTTTTGGAATGCCTGATGAATAAGGTTGAACTAAATATTCAGTCAGGCCGTCTTAAAACTGAGCAGGCAGATTGTTTCATTTTTGTTGTGTTTGAAATGCAGGTGTCGGGAAATTCAGCCGAATCAAACATGAAACAGGCTGTTTATGCTAGAATCGTAACCTTATAAAAAATAAAAACAACGTCATTTTTAGCTGAGATTATCCGATGAAAAAAGAACACATTATGCAAAACGCTCCATCAGGCCGCCATCGCCTCATTCATGCAAGCGTCGCTTCCGCTTTAGCGCTTATCAGCATTTCCGTTCAGGCAAATACGCAGCAATTTGCCCAAACTCCTTTTTACCTGCAAAACAAAACCGACGTCAGCGGCCAACCCAAAGTCAAACACAATATTATGTTTTTGATTGATGACTCGGGCAGTATGCAATGGAATGTACAAGGTAAGGAAACATCTGTACGGGCTGATAAAAGAATAACGATTACTAAGGAGGCCCTAAAATCGGTATTGAAAGAGTATGGCGAAAAACAACGATTCCAGTGGGGTTTGCAAACTCTGCATAACAATGGTCGTACTGATACTCCAGATGAGGGGGGCTTTACCGATGATTGGAAGGATGTTCAAAGGAGGGTAGATGGCATTGATCCTGGCCATGCTACGCCAATCACGCGCCGCTACTATGAAGTAGTCAAAAACTTTGTGATGCCCAATATCAAATACCGTTGTCAGAAGTCTTATGTGATTGTGATGTCGGACGGCGATGCCAATATGAGTTGTAGTAACCAGATTCCAGGTGAAGATCCTCGTTTATCTCGTAATACTAACTTCAACTACGATAGGGATTATTACTATTCAAACTATTACCGCGATATTGAACGTAGTGCGGGTACGTCTGCATACCAATATTTTGGTCCGTCTGAAGTGAAGGCTAATGATGATAGCTATGGGAAAGGTAAATTCTTTAATGGTGGAGGTCGTATCAAAGGATACTTTGATTTTCTACCTTATCAATATGATAATGATTTTGGCTTGCCTGAGAATGAAAAGAAATTGCTATGTCAATCTAGTAAATATAAGCATGAGTATGATCCTAATTATGGTAGGTATATGTGGGTAGCTGCAGGCGAAATTATTGTTCCTTATTGGGATAGGAACTATAAGGATGAAAAACGCGGTATGCGTTTCTTTAGCCAGACTTTGGCAGAAAAAGACATTAAAACAGCAAAAGACGGTTCAGATGCTGCGGGTAAGAGCTGGGATGGTGATCCAAGCGATCCCAAAGGCATAGATTACAGCAAGCAATTGGTTCAGACTTTTACTGTGGGTTTTGGTGAGGGGATCTCTGAAGTTGGGAGAGAGTATCTGGAAAAGGGTGCGAGCCGTCCAGACTGGTATTTTAATGCTGCGAAAAAAGAAGATTTGCTTGAAGCCTTTAAAACCATTGTCGACAATATTGAAAATGACAGCAAAAATACGAAATTTGAAGGAGTATCCTCTACTGCTCCGGCAACGACCAGTATGGGTATTCCCGATATGGCGGCAACGGTTCATTTGAATACCGGCTCTTGGAGTAGTCAATTGCGGTTTTATAAATTGAACCGTGATGGTACACCTATCAATACGACTGAGTTTGTTCAGCCATCATTTAATAACCGCCTTACTTTGGTTAATGACGGCAGTAAGACCTATTTCATCGATAGAGTTGCAGATAATGAGGCTTCAAATGCCGATTTTGGCATTTCAGACGGTAGTGCGAAAGATAAGTTGGAATGGAAAAATGCATTGCTGAAATGGACTGGCCGAGTAGGTAGTGATGAAACCATCAAAGCGGATGCAGAGACAAAAGGTTATAGCCAGTCTTATCGAATTCGTCCGACAGATTCTGCTGATTCAAGTAAAGATGAACGTAATTTAGGCGATATTTTAGATGGTTCGGTTGCAGCTATTGGCGATAAGCGCGACAACCGTCAAGAGTTTTTGGTCTCTGCTGCCAATGACGGCATGGTACATATTTTCCGTAATGGTACGCCTAGCAATCCTTATGACTTGAAACTCAGCTATATTCCGGCAGGCATGGAGCGCGAGGACGATCAAGGTCAAGCGACAACTTTGGGCAAGGTTCTGAAAGATATTGCACGCGATGGTTACGGCTCTGGCACGCCGCACCGTTATATGGTTAATGGTGGCTTTGTTCTCCGCCAAACACCTGATAAGCAAACCTTTATGTTTGGTGCGATGGGTCAAGGTGGACGCGGTGCGTATGCGTTGAATATTGGTGCGGTAGCTAACAGCGATCGTAGTGGTTGGAATACGACTGTGCCTTTGTTTGAAACAAAAAAAGGCTTTGACAATAAGCTGGGTTATACCATTGGTTCGACACAAATCGGCCGTGTTTCCATCAAACGCGATACCACTCCGGTCAATCTGGAATCGAATGTGCGTTATGCGGGCTTCTTGGCTAGCGGCTATCGTACTGAGGATGTGAACAGTGCCGACAATGAAACGGCTTTGTATGTTTATGATATGACAGGGAAAGAGGCAGGGACAAAAAATACTGGTACTAATGTTTCTTCTTCTAAAGCCGGCAAGCTCTTAGCTAGAATTCCTGCACCGAATGGCAAAGGCGGCCTCTCTACCCCTACTTTGGTAGACACCGATTTTGACGGTATTGTTGATATTGCTTATGCCGGTGACCGTTACGGCAATATGTTCCGCTTCGACTTGAGAGGTAAAACCGAGTCTGAATGGTCGGCGCAAATGATTTTCCAAGGTTCGGGGAATCAACCGATTACGTCTGCGCCTGCGGTATCACGTCGTGGTAAAGATAAGTATGTCGTTATTTTTGGTACGGGTAGCGAGATTTATCAGAATGAACTAGAAGGTACTAACGGACAAATCAATGCCGTTTACGGTATTTACGATGATGTATCTACTGATGCGGTTTTGGCAAAAAGTAGTGAGTTGGAACAGCAAACCAGAGAAAGTGACGACGAACATATTTATGTCAGCGACAATAAGGTTGGTGAAGGTAAAAAAGGCTGGAGTCTGACTTTAGATCCGAATGAACGTGTGACTGTCAAGCCGACGATGATTTTGCGTACAGCTGTTGTGACCATCCGCAAGTATGAAACCAAAACAATTCATACTGACTCTTCTAGTACCGATGTTTGTTTACCGGACAGTACATCCACACAAACGACAGCGAAAACGATTATTCTGGGTGTAAATGCTGAAAATGGCGGTCGTTTGGGCTTGCGTGATGCGCGTATCTCCAGCAAGGATCGTACATTTATCAAACGCGAGAATAATGGCCAGATTTATTACGCCAACGGTATGACTTTTGATGGTGTTATCAACTTTACTTATATAAATTCCAGCAAAGCCGATGATTCTCCGGTAACTGCCGATGGCGATAGCGGCGGCACGGGTACGGATAAGGAGTTGAACGCTACGCCGAGCGTGCCAAACAATAAATGTTTTGCAACCAAAGGCGATCGCAGTCTCTTGTCTAACCAGCTGGTTAGCCTGGAAGTACAAGGCCGTACATGCGGACTCAAACGCATCAGCTGGCGTGAATTGTTCTTTTAATTGGTAAGGATTAAGCATCGAGGCCGTCTGAATTTTTTCAGACGGCCTTTTCTGTTGAGTGGTAGTAATTGAGAGATGCTGGATTAAAAAATGGAAAACTTTGTTTGTGGATATAACAAGCTTTGATCAAATTGAGAGCTTGGATAAAGTTAAATGACAGACTTAGGCTATTCTTTTTTAATTTTCTACTATTTGGCTAAGAAGTTAAAAGGCCGTCTGAAAAATATCTTTTCAGACGGCCTTTGATTTAAAAAGAGCTAATCAAGGAGCGCATTGTTAGATGCTGTTTTTAATAATTTTCCGCAGAGTGGATAGTTGCCGGCGGCTGACGGGCAGCGGGGTCGGAATATCGAGAATTTTAGCGCCCCATGTGGATGCGTATTCGTCGTTTTCGTCGTCGTCCAGTCGAATCAGGCTGTCGAGGGTGTGGCGGAAGACGAGGGCATTGCGATGGATGCGGATGACTTTGTCGCCCAGCAATTCTTCCCAGTAAACCAAGGTCTTCGGTAATTCGTAGCTGTGGCCGTCGCCGGTAAACAGATAGACGGTTTTGTGTTCCGCCATCAGGTAACGCGCCTGTTGCCATGGGATTTCAACCATGCGTTCGCGGTTGTACACTTTGAAATGGGTGAAACTGTCTGCTTTTTCGCGGTTTTTCTCGATGATGCGGTCAAGCGCGGTTTGCAGGCGGGTCATTTTGATCGGTTTGAGCAGATAGTCTGCGGCGGCCAGCTCAAACGCGCGCAGGGCGTGTTCTTCGTAGGCTGTGGTGAATACAATTTCCGGCTGGCGTTTGGCGGTACGCTTAATGCGTTCGACAAACTCGAGACCGTCGATTTCCGGCATGCCGATGTCGGCAAATACGATGTCGACTTCGTGGACACTCAGCCACTCCAATGCTGGCATGGCATGGTGAAAGACGTTGAGCAGTACGACATTGCACTCTTCCAATAATACACGTAAGCGTTCTGCTGCTAATACTTCGTCTTCTACAATAATGGCACTTGGCATAGCGGTATTCTTTTTGTTGTATCGTGGGAGATCTGCCGCGCTTTGTCATCCTCAATAACGCGTCAGCCGTATGTTGTTACAACCTTGAAATTATCAGTTTGTGACAATTTTAGGAAATTTTTAAAATATACATGATTTTTCGCTTCTTGGGCATGGTTTGGGATGAGTCGGAAGATTACTTACATAATTTTATGAAATATTGTAATACCCAGAGTAATTTTGTTGTAATCATGCTAATTCAGTCCGTGATAATGGACGATTTTGGGATTTTGTCCATTTGCCAGTGTGCCACCGCCCAATCGAGCAATTCCTGCGGACGGTTCATAGCAGGTGCATCGGGCAGGTTGAGGTAGGTTAGGACTTGGCGGAGAAGTTGTTCTTTTTGATTCAAATCCAAAGCCGGGGCAAGGGTTTGTTTCGACCATTTTTGCCCTTGGCTGTTGGTCAATAGGGGAAGGTGTGCGTAGGCCGGTGTGGGAACGCCGAGGCATTGTTGCAGATAGATTTGGCGTGGCGTGGAAACAAGCAAATCTTGACCGCGGACAATATGGGTTATGCCTTGGTCGGCATCGTCAGCAACCACGGCAAGCTGATATGCCCAATAGCCGTCGGCACGGAGCAGGACGAAATCGCCGATATCGTGTGCCAGATTTTGTGCGTAATGTCCGACAATGCCGTCTGAAAAACCGATCACGCGATCGGGAACTTGAATGCGCCATGCCGGAGTTTTGTTTTGCGTATCGGGTCTTTGCTGAGGATTGCGGCAACGGCCGTTATATACAAATCCGTCTGCGCCATGTGTTGCCGCCGCCTGCCAGTCTTTGCGGCTGCAATAGCAGGGATACACCAGCTCGGCTGCTTTGAGGTGGTCGAGGGTGTCTTGATATAGGTCGTAACGGCGGCTTTGATAGACGACTTCGCCATCCCACTCAAAGCCGAAGGCTTCAAGCGTGCGCAAAATGTCGGCGGCGGCGCCGGGCATTTCGCGCGGGGGGTCAAGGTCTTCAATGCGGACCAGCCATTTGCCCTGATGAGCGCGCGCGTCGGTATAGGAGGCGACGGCGGTCAGTAGGGAGCCGATATGAAGCAGGCCGGTAGGGCTGGGGGCGAAACGTCCTATATACATGGCAGGGTGGTTTTGTAGGGCAGGGGAAGTATGCCTGCACGGTATTCAAATCGTGATAGAAAAGGGCGTGCCGTACACGTCCGAATTTGGGTTTCAGACGGCCTGAGACTTTTCAAAATGATTTAAGTTTCTCGGCCGTCCGTTCAATCCGCTTAAGCCAAGGGAGCCAGTAGTTTGGCGAAAGCGTCTTCAAATTGTTTCAAACCGTCTTCCTGCAAACGAGTTGCCAAAGTTTCGACATCAATGCCGAGTTTCGCGGTTTCGGCAAGCTGCGCTTTGGCTTCGTCCACACCTTCGGTCAAAGTAGCTTTGGCGGTGCCGTGGTCGATAAAGGCTTTGAGTGTGGCATCGGGAACGGTGTTGACGGTATGGGCGCCAATCAGGCTATCAACGTACAACGTGTCAGGATAGGCAGGGTTTTTCACGCCGGTAGATGCCCATAAAAGTTGGACGCGGTTGGCACCTTTTTCGGCAAGTGCGGCAAATTCGCTGCTGCCGAAGTATTGCGCCCAATCTTGATAGGCGGCTTTGGCCAGTGCAATGGCGACTTTGCCTTTGAGGTGGTCGGGCAGGGTGGCGTCCAATGCGGCATCGACACGGGAAATAAAGAAGCTGGCGACAACTTGGATATGGGAAACGTCGTGTCCTGCTTCCAAACGTTTGGCAATGCCGCGCGTGTAGGCCGCATAGGCTTTGAGGGTTTGGGCGCGGGAGAAGAGCAGGGTCAGGTTGACGCTGATGCCGTCTGAAACGAGGATTTCAAGCGCTTCGATGCCTTCGTCGGTTGCCGGTACTTTAATCATGACATTTTTACGGCCGATGGCGGCGTGCAGGCGGCGCGCTTCTTCAACCGTGCCTTGTGCGTCTTTGGATAATTCAGGCGAAACTTCGAGGCTGACGAAGCCGGTTTTGCCGCCGGTGGATTCATGTTCGGCAAGACATACGTCGCAAGCGGCTTGTACGTCGGCAACCGCCATGGTTTCGTAGCGTTGTTTCGGGGTCAGGTTTTGCTGTTTGAGTGCGGCTACTTTATCGGCGTACAGGGCATCTCCGGCAAAGGCTTTTTGGAAAATGGCAGGATTGGAAGTTACGCCACACACACCTTGCTTCAGCATTTCTGCCAATTCGCCGCTTTGTACCAGCGAACGGGAGAGATTGTCCAACCAGATTTGTTGTCCTAATGCTTTAACGTCCGATAAAATAGTCATCTCTGATTCCTTTTACATAATAGGTTTGTTTGTGAAGTGGCGGTAATGCTACGCCGATTCGATGAATTTGAACAGTTTACAGCCGATTAATTTGGGCAAAACAAACCTAAATTCAAGCACGAAAGGTGGCTTTGATGGCGGAAAACACACTTTATCTCGACTGGGCGCGCGATGTATTGGATACGGAAGCCGAAGGTTTGCGCGAAATTGCGGCGGCTTTGGACCATGATTTTATCCGTGCGGCGGAAGCATTGTTGCACTGCAAGGGCAGGGTCGTCATTACCGGCATGGGTAAGTCCGGACACATCGGCCGCAAAATGGCGGCAACCATGGCTTCTACCGGCACACCTGCGTTTTTCGTCCATCCTGCCGAAGCGGCACACGGCGACTTGGGCATGATTGTGGACCACGATGTCGTGGTTGCCATTTCTAATTCCGGCGAAAGCGATGAAATTGCGGCGATTATTCCGGCGTTGAAACGTAAAAACATCACGCTTATTTGTATCACTGCCCATCCGACTTCGACCATGGCGCGTCATGCCGATATCCATATTACCGCGGCGGTTTCCAAAGAAGCTTGTCCGCTCGGCCTTGCACCGACTTCCAGTACGACCGCCGTGATGGCCTTGGGCGATGCGCTGGCGGTGGTATTGCTGCAGGCGCGAGCGTTTACGCCGGATGATTTTGCTTTGAGCCATCCGGCCGGAAGCTTGGGCAAACGCCTGTTGCTGCGCGTGGCGGATATCATGCACAAAGACGAAGCCCTGCCAGCCGTTTTGTTGGGCACGCCGTTAAAAGAAGCCATTGTCCGCATGAGTGAAAAAGGCTTGGGTATGTTGGCGGTAACCGATGCCGAAGGCCGTCTGAAAGGCGTATTTACCGATGGCGACTTGCGCCGTCTGTTTCAAGAACGCGACAGCTTTGCCGGTTTGAAAGTGGACGACATCATGCACGCCTCTCCGAAAACCATCTCTGCCGATCGTCTCGCCACCGAAGCTTTGAAAGCCATGCAAAGCGGCCATGTGAACGGTTTGCTGGTGGTCGAAGAAAACGGCGTGCTGATTGGCGCGCTGAACATGCACGATTTATTGATGGCACGAATTGTCTGAATCGACGGCAAAAACGTTTTCAGATGGCCTTATGCTAGAATAGGCCGTCTGAAACAAGGAAACCTTATGCAAAACCTCTCTTCCGACCTGCAACAACGCGCTTCAGGCATCAAACTGCTGATACTGGATGTGGACGGTGTTTTGACCGACGGCCGCATTTTTATTCGCGACAACGGCGAAGAAATCAAATCGTTCCACACTTTGGACGGACATGGTTTGAAAATGCTTCAGGCCAGCGGCGTGCAAACGGCGATTATTACCGGCCGCGATGCGCCTTCCGTCGGTATCCGCGTGAAGCAGCTCGGTATCAACTATTACTTCAAAGGCATTCATGACAAACGTGTCGCCTACGCCCAATTACGCGAACAGGCCGGTGTGGAGGAGCATGAGTGCGCCTTTGTCGGCGACGATGTTGTCGATTTGCCCGTGATGGTGCGTTGCGGATTGGCGGTCGCCGTCCCGGAAGCGCATTGGTTTACTTTGCAATACGCCCATTATGTAACCCGACGTTCCGGCGGCGCAGGCGCGGTGCGTGAAGTGTGCGATTTGATTATGCAGGCGCAAGGTACGCTTGAACCTGCTTTGAAAGAGTATGTACGATGAAAATCAGATGGCGTTACGGAATCGCCTTTC
>NZ_JBQCWY010000097.1:0-8741 GCF_051956955.1 Neisseria sp. P0021.S005
ATACTGAATATGAATAAAGTTCAAGGCCGGTCGGTTTACTATATAATACCGTCCAAACCAACCATAACTTACTCATTGCAGGGAAGATAATGAAAAAAGTGCTGATTGTGCATTACTCGCAAACGGGACAGCTCTCCAGCCTGGCGCGAAATTTTGCCGCGCCGTTGCAAACAGCCGGCGTACAGGTCGATTGCGTCAATATCGTACCGGAGCAGGCATTTCCGTTTCCGTGGCCGTTTTGGCGTTTTTTCGATACCTTTCCTGAAACCGTCCATTTAAAACCCGCCCCGATTCTGCCGCCGCAAATCCCATCCGAAGATTACGATGTGGTGGTCATTGCCTACACTGTTTGGTTCCTCTCTCCTTCGCAACCGATGACCGCCTTTTTACAACGCGAAGAAACGCGCCGGCTGCTGGACGGCAAACCGGTCATCACGCTTATCGGCTGCCGCAATATGTGGCTGGGCGCGCAGGAAAAAATGAAATCTTTGCTAAAACAAAACGGCGCCAAACTCATCGGCAACATCGTAAAAATCGATGCCTGCAACAGCGCGGCAAGTTTCATTACCACGCCCGCATGGATGCTGACCGGCGACAAGCGCTATTTCCGCTCCCTGCCCTCCGCCGGCATTGCTGAAGAAGAATTGGCGGATGCGGCGCGGTTTGGTACGAAATTGCGCGATACACTATTAAACCAACAGCCTTTGGACGAAACCCTGTTTCAAAACATGGGCGCGGTGACAGTGAATGAAAAACTGATTTTCAGCGAACGTACCGCCGGCCGCAGCTTCTTCATCTGGGGCAAGCTTTTGATGGCGGCAGGCCGTATTTCTCCGCTCTTGCGCCGTGCCTTGTTGTGCTTCTACATCGTCTTTTTATTGGCGATGATTTTGGTGGTTTTGCCCGTCAGCGTGATTTTAAAAAAACTGCTGCATCCGCTGCTCAAAGGCCGTCTGAAAAAACTGGCGGACTATTATGAACAACCGTCAGGAAGATGATACGTTTCAGACGGCCTCAAACTAGGAATCCATCATGCCCGAAGTTATCCACTACCCCGAACGCCGTCGCTTTCAAATCGATATTGACGGTTTGGAAGCAGGCTACATCAGCTATACCGAACACAACGGCGGCTGGGACATAAACCATACCGTGGTCTCGCCCAACTTCCGTCATCGCGGCATTGCCAAACTGCTGGTAAGCGCGCTGATGGAATACGCTGAAACACACCACATCCCGTTGACTGCAAGCTGCGACTACGCGGCGCGGTTTATCGGTTGATTATTTTGACAAACACATCATGACATCGAATAACACACTCAAAGACGTTTATCTCAACCGCGTTTCTGCCTTCTTGCCCAATGCCCCCGTCGGTAATGACGAAATGGAAGCCATCCTCGGCATGGCAGGCGATGTGCCTTCACGCGTGCGCCGTATGATTTTGCGTTCCAACGGCATTTTGTCGCGCCATTACGCCATCGACCCCGAAAGCCGCCGCACGACGCACACCAATGCCGAATTGGCTGCCGAAGCGGTCAACGGACTGTTTGCCCAAGGAGTTCCAGCAGAAGCCATCGGCAGCCTGGCCTGCGCCACTTCCTATCCCGACCAAACCATGCCCGGACACGGCGTGATGGTGCACGGTTTACTGGATATGCCGCCTTGCGAAGTGTTCAGCATGGCAGGCGTATGCGCGGCAGGCATGGCGGCGATGAAACACGCCTACAACGCCGTGCGTACCGGCGAACACGCACATGCGGTTTCCGTTGCTTCCGAAAACGCCTCGGCGGTCATGCGCGGCGAAGTGTTTCAAAGTGAAACCGACCATAAAAAACTGGAAAACGCGTCCCCCGAAATCGGGTTTGAAAAAGACTTTTTGCGCTGGATGCTGTCTGACGGCGCAGGCGCGGTGTATCTGTCCGACCGCCCCAATTCAGACGGCCTCAGCCTGAAAATCCATTGGATAGACCTGCTTTCCTACGCCAACGAAATGCCGCCCTGCATGTATGCAGGTGCAGAATTCCGCGACGGCGTATTTGAAGGCTGGAAACACGCCGATGCCGATTACGGCCGCCACCACAGCCTGATGGCGGTCAAGCAGGACGTCAAACTGCTGAATGAAAACATCGTCCGCTATACAGTGGAAAAACCCCTCTCCCAAATTGCCGCCAAACACGGCATCCGCGCCGAAGAAATCGATTGGTTCCTGCCCCACTACTCTTCCGGCTTTTTCCGCGACCGCCTTTCAGACGGCCTGAAAAACATCGGCTTCGACATTCCGCAGGAAAAATGGTTTACCAATCTGCACAGTAAGGGCAACACGGGTTCGGCCTCGATTTACATCATCCTTGAAGAATTTATGCGCACTTTCCCCATCGAACACGGCCAAAAAATCCTGTGTTACGTTCCGGAAAGCGGCCGTTTTTCAACATGTTTTATGCTTTTGGAAGCAGTAAAGGCCGTCTGAATGAAAATTGACGACATCCCTCAAGACAACAGCGCCAGCTACCACGGCCACCGCAAAGTCATCTACGGCACCCGCAACGGCCACTACGAAGCGGCCACCAGCAACGGTTGGCAGGACGAAGCCTACGCCACTGAAATGGCGGTGTGCGAACTCGATGCCCAAACGCAGGCCGCGCGCGAAGCCGTCAAAAAAGGCGAATATTCGCCGCTGTACTACCATATGTTCCGCTGTCGTTATGATGAAACCGGCTTGGCCATGGCGGCAGGTGTATGGAAATGGCAGCTGCGTCGGCATTTCCGTCCCGAAGTGTTCGCCAAACTACCGGCCAAAACCCTGCAAAAATACGCCGATGCCTGCCAAATCAACATAGACGGCCTCAAACAAACCAATATTTAAAGCCCCTCATGATTACCCTGCATTCGCTCGACCAATCCCGCGCCCTGCGCATTGTTTGGCTGCTTGAAATCCTCGGTACGCCTTACCGTCTACAAACCTACCGCCGCCATCCCGACATTTTGCTCGCCCCTGACGAACTCAAAACCATCCATCCCTTGGGCAAATCGCCTTTATTGGATGATGACGGCTTTATCTTGGCGGAAAGCGGCGCGATTACCGACTATCTGATTCAAACCTACGGCAACGGCCGTCTGATGCCCGAACGCGGCAGCCGCGAATACTGGCAATATCAACGCTGGCTGCATTATGCAGAAGGTTCGCTGATGCCGTTATTATTGCTCGGACTGGTGTTCCGCCGGATTGAAAGCGCGCCCATGCCGTTTTTCGTCAAACCGCTTGCCCGAAGAATCAGCGGCAGCGTCAAAAGCAGCTTTATCCATCCGCAAGCCGCGCTGCATCTTTCCCATATCGACAGCGAGTTGGAAAACCGCGAATGGTTGGTCGGCAACAGCCTCAGCGGTGCCGACATCATGATGAGCTATCCGCTGCAAGCCGCGGCCGACCGCTTCGATTTCACAGATTACCCCAATATCCGCGCCTATTTGCAGCGCATCGAAGCGCATGAAGCCTACCGCCGCGCCGTTGAAAAAGCAGGTTCGCCTTTATTGAAACTCGACAAATAAAACAAGGCCGTCTGAAACGTTTTCAGACGGCCTGAAACCTTGGTTCACTTATCGAATAGCTTTGCAGCAAACGGCGTTTTTACCCAAGCGCTGCCCAAATGCTTTGTTCCCCCTCGCCGTTCCACTATAATGGCAACCCATATCCTTCTAAAAAATAACACCATGCCAACCGACAACCGCCCGACTCTTGCCATTGACACCAGCACAGCCTTTCTGTCCATCGCATTGGAACATCAAGGCGAAGTCCGCCTGTTTCATGAAAACGTCGGCACCAAGCAATCCGAACAAATCCTGCCGAAAATCGAACGCCTCTTTAAAGAAGCGGGCATCACGGCTGCCGATTTGGGCTGCATCGTTTATGCACAAGGCCCCGGCGCATTTACCGGCCTGCGTATCGGCGCGGCGGTTGCACAAGGTTTGGCCACGCCGTTTGACACACCCATGATCGGCATTCCCTGCCTCGATGCCGCCGCTTCGCTGCCGCCACCATCAAGCTGCGTACTGGCGGCCACCGATGCGCGTATGGGCGAAGTGTTCTACGCATGGTTTGATACGCAAAACCACATCCGCTTGAGCGATTACACGGTTGGCAAAGCCGTCGCCATTACCGCGCCCGAAGGCAAAACGCCTACCGGCGGTATCGGCAATGCCTTTGCCCTCGCCGACAAACCGCCTTTTGACGGTCAAACCGATATGCCGACCGCCGCCGACTATCTTAAACTTGCCCGCAGCGGCCGTTATATTGCTACCGATGCGGCACACGCCGAGCTGCTCTACGTCCGCAACAAAATTGCCCTGACTGCGCAAGAGCAAGCCCAACAAAAGGCCAAACCGTGAACCTGCGTCCAGCCGTACTTGCCGACTGCCCCACCCTTGCCGCCATCGACGCACAAGGCAATCCCTCCTCGTGGACGACGCAGCAGTTTGAGTCGGCAGTTCAACACCATCCCGACAGCGTTTGGCTCAGCCAAACCGACCACCAAATTACCGGCTTTATCGTATGGCAAACCGTGTTTGACGAATCCGAGCTGCACCTGATTGCCGTCGCGCCCGAATACCGCCGCCAAGGCATTGCGTCCGTCCTGTTGCAACACTGGCAAAACACGGTGCAACAGCAAGGCACAACCCGATTGCTGCTCGAAGTCCGTGCAAGCAATGAAACCGCGCAACAGCTCTACCGCAAACACGGCTTCCAAACCTGCGGCCGCCGCAAAAACTACTACGCCCTGCCCGACGGTGGCAGCGAAGATGCCGTATTGATGGAGAAATCATGTTAAGCAGCCGCTACCTGCACCTGCACGAAGCCTTGGGCTTGGGCCCGATGTGGCTGAACCGAAACGCCAAAATCATCCATGCTGCGCCTCAAGCCGCAGCCGCGCCCGTCCGCCCCAAAACCATTGCTGCCGATACCGCGCAAGCCGTGCGCACTTTATCCGCAGGAGCCCATCAGGCACGCACTGCCGCCATTGCCACTGCGCAAACGGCTAAACCTGCTGTCCGCGTTCCCGAAGCAACACCCAAAGCCATTGCCGAAACACCGGCAAAAACAGAAAAAGCCGCGCATTCAGACAATCTGCCCCGTCTTGACGTAACCATCAGGCCGTCTGAAATCATGGTGGTCAGCATTTGCCCGTCCACCGAAGACAGCCTGCACGGTACGCTGTTTAGCGGCGACGTCGGCACGCTTCTCGACAACATCCTCGCCGCCATCGGTCTCAAACCCGAGCAGGCGCATAAAACCGCATGGGTCAAAACCGCGCCTGTGTTTACCGCCCTGCCCGATGCCGAACACATCCGCTCCGAGCTTGCCGAAATGCAAAACGAGCTGACCGCTTCGCAAGCGCGCGCAGTCTTGTTCCTCGGCAAAATCTTCGACAGCCCCGACATGATCGGGCTGATGAACGAATTGTGCGCAGAGCGGCCGCATTTCGTCATTCCCCACCCCGCCCGCCTACTGATGCAGCCGCAACTCAAAGCGCAGGCATGGCAAATCTTAAAGCCATTGAAACAGCTTTTGGCCAAGGCCGTCTGAACATTCTGTTCAACCTAAAATCAGGTTTTCCACCAACAAAAAAGGGCGTGTACGACACGCCCTGACGTTTATTAATATTCCGCTGAATGCCAAAAAGGCTGACCCACCGTCGGCGTACTGGCGCGCGCTTTCTCACGCGCCTCCACAGGTTCCGCCTCATAAGCCAGACGGCCCGACTCGACCGCAAGCGCAAAAGCGTGTGCCATATTAACCGGATCACCGCTACGGGAAACAGCGGTATTTAACAACACGCCGTCAAAACCCCATTCCATCACTTGCGCCGCCTGCGAAGGCAAACCCAAACCCGCGTCGATAATCAACGGCGTGTCGGGCAGGCGTTCACGTAGGACTTTCAGCGCATAAGCATGAACCGCGCCCAAACCCGTGCCAATCGGCGCCGCCCACGGCATCAACGCCTGACAGCCTGCGTCAAGCAGTCGGCGGCAGGCAATCAGGTCTTCGGTGCAATAAGGCAGCACTTTAAAGCCGTCTTTAATCAGAATTTCCGCCGCTTCAACCAGTTGGAACACATCCGGCTGCAAGGTGTCATCATCGCCGATGAGTTCGAGCTTGATCCAATCGGTATCAAACACTTCGCGTGCCATTTGTGCAGTAGTTACGGCTTCCTGCACACTTTGGCAGCCTGCGGTATTGGGCAACACAGGTACGCCCATTTCTTCCAACAATGACCAAAAGCCCTGCCCGTGCGCTTCGCCGCCGCTGCCGGCGCGGCGTAACGAAACGGTAATCATCGCCGGTTGCGCGATTTGAACAGACTGCTTGAGGATTTCCGGCGTCGGATAAGCAGCCGTACCGAGCAGCAGCCGTGAAGGGAAAGTTTCTCCGTATAGGGTAAACATGATGGATTCCTTTGTAATATTTTTTAGATTTTAAGCATAAGGCAATCGGGCAACCCTGCCCGATATTCAAACAGGCAAAAGTCGAGCGCAAATACCCAACCTATTGATTGCAAACTGCTTATCCGCCGACTACGGGGCGCACAATGTCCACTTTGTCGTTTTCGTTTAAAACCGTTTCCGCATACGCGCCTTTGGCGACAAAATAGGTATTGACGGCAACGGCAAACGGCTTTTGCGGCGCGGTTTGGGCGATAAGGTCGGCAACGGTTGTGCCGTTTAATGTGATGGCTTCATTGTTCAATATAATCTTCATAATGTTTGCTCCTCTTGTCAGACTTCTTATTTTCAGACGGCCTCATTCATTCCACAAAGCCTGAAACGCTTTAACCACCGCTTCGGGATTTTCCGCTTCGGTCACGGCGCGAACAACAGCGAGCGAGGAAACGCCGGTGGCAAGCACATCTTCGGCGTTGTTCAAATCGATGCCGCCGATGGCGACGACGGGCGTGCCGCGTGCCTGTCTGACGTATTCGCGCAGTTTGTCCAAACCTTGCGGGGCGGTTGGCATTTGTTTGGTCGTAGTCGGAAAAATCGCGCCGCTGGCGACATAGCTGGGGTGTACGGACAAAGCGCGGTCGAGTTCGGCGACGGAGTGCGTACTCAAACCCAAGCGCAAACCGGCGGCGGTAATGGCGGCAAGGTCGGCGGTGTCCATGTCTTCCTGTCCGAGATGTACGCCGTATGCGCCCGCTTCTATCGCCTCGCGCCAGTAGTCGTTGATGAAAAGCTGCGTACGGCTGCCCTGACAGGCGGCGACGCAGCGGGCGATTTCGCATTTCAATTCATCGCCGTGCAGGGTTTTGCAGCGCAGTTGCACCGTGTCGGCACCTGCTTCGACCATGCGCTCCACCCAATCGGCGGTGGGAACGACGGCGTAGAATTTGAGCGGGGATTTTAGGGGCGGGAAGGTCATGGGGTGTCCTTTTTCATTTCTTACGGAGCAATAAAGGTTGTCTAAAAACATCGAGTATTCGCATTCATGCCGTAGAGCAGAAGAGGGGCGATACTTGATGGGAAGCTTTCGCTTTTATAACCAACGGCGGACGCGCCGACAATAAGACTCGTACTCTGCACCGAATTTCTGCGCCAAAACGCGTTCTTCGGGCATGATTTGAAAGCGTGTCATATAGGCAACAAATGCAGCCAAAAACAACCACGGCAGCGGGTGCGCCAAATAGCCCGCCCAGGCGACCAGCCAGCAGCCCAGACCCGCATACATCGGATTGCGACTGAAACGGTACACGCCGTCTGAAACGAAGTGTTCGGTTTGTTCGGGGTGGAGCGGGCTGATGGTCGTGCGCAAACGGCGAAACGCCCACACACCTAATACGCTCAACAGAGTCCCAAACACCATGAAAACAACCGACAGCAATATAGGAAAGCGCGGCAATATGTCGGCTAACGCCGACACTTGGGTAGAGATGTACATCAACAACGCACAAATAAAACATATCGCCGGCGGCGGAATTTTGGTTTCTAAATTCATATTGTTACCTTTATAAAACTGATGGCGCGACGTTTTCAGACGAACTAAAGCTTATTTTACCTCAAGCTTATTTTCCAATATACGCCAAACCGCTTTCTTCATCACGTTCGGGCGCGTCTTTTCCGTCAAACAGTGCCACTGCCAATCTGACGGCGGCGGCGGTTACGGCAGGGGAAATCATGAAACCGTGGCGGAAACAGCCGAAAATCTGTGTTTAGGTTTCGGCTGTTGGGGGGAAGGGCTTTTTTGCAAAGGTCTCGGCCTTTTAAACGGTTTGAAAAAGGACGTGTCGAACACGTCCTTTTTTCCTATTACAACAGGAATATGGTTGCCAATCCCAAGAAAATCAGGAAGCCGCCGGAGTCGGTGACCGCGGTAATCAGCACCGAGCTGCCCAATGCCGGGTCGCGTCCGGCTTTGTCCATCATGACGGGAATGAGGACACCGACGGTCGCGGCAAGCAAAAGGTTCAAGGTCATCGCGGCCACCATGACCAAACCGATGCCGATGTTGCCGTAGAGCAGCCATGAAATCACGCCCATCACGGTGCCCCAAATAATGCCGTTGACGAGGGCGACGCCGACTTCTTTTTTCAGCAGGCGGCCTGCCTGCGTGCTGGTCATTTGTCCCATCGCCATGGCGCGGACGATCATGGTGATGGTTTGGTTGCCGGAGTTGCCGCCGATGCCGGCGACGATGGGCATCAGCGCAGCCAGTGCGACGATTTTCTCGATACTGCCTTCAAATGCGCCAATTACGC
>NZ_JBQCWY010000098.1:0-8711 GCF_051956955.1 Neisseria sp. P0021.S005
TTTGTTGATCAGACGGCGTGCAACAGGACCACCGATCAAACCGCCGAATACCAGGCCGAATGTTGCAGAAGCCATACCTAAGCCGGTTGCGCCGGTCAGGCCGAATTTGCTTTCAAAGTCAGGACCCCATGCACCGGCGGTACCGTGACCACCGGTCAGGGTAATCGAACCGGTAATCAGGCCAATCAGCGGATCCAAGCCCAATGCGCTCGCCAAGCCGACACCGACAAAGTTTTGGACGATGATAAATGCGCCCACCACGGCGGTAAAGATAACCAAAGGCAAACCGCCCGCTTTCAAACGGGAGAAGTCGGCGCTCAAACCGATGGATGTAAAGAAGATGAGCATGAACGCATCTTGCAGCGGTTTTTCAAATTTGAAGCTGACGCCGTAGGCTTCGTGCAGGGCGAACAGGACGATAGCGGCAACCAAACCGCCGGCGACCGGCTCGGGAATATTGAAGTCTCGTAAGAATTTGATTTTTTGAACCAGAAATTTACCAACCAGCAACACGAGTGTGGCGGCAATCAGTGTGTAATAACTGTTGAATTCCCATTCCATGTTGTTTCACCTCCTAGAAATGTTTTTCCGAGCATCCGTTTTTGTTCCGGATGTAGTGTGTTTCAACGCTTGGCGTTATCCGCCGAGTGTCATGGTATTGATGCGCGGGCAAGGTGTTTTCAGAAAGAAATGAAAACAATGACGTGTCCGTGAAAAATAACTGGCAAATATTAGGGGAATAGTTAAAGATTGTCAAAAAATGCGAGTGTAAATATTTTCAGACGGCCTTTTGACCGATGGCATGGTGCACTTCGCGGCGCCATTGTTCTAATAGGGATGTTAATGATTCGGCCGAAGTGTGGCCGTTGCTGATGGCGGCCTGCAGCCAGTAGCAGGCGGTCGGAACATGACAGCCGACACCTTGCCCGTGATAGTAAAAACAGGCGAGGTGGTATTGGGCGGAAGGGTGGTTTTGTTCGGCTGCGATTGCGTACCAGTGGGCGGCCGCCCGAGGGTCTTGCGCCGTACCGAGGCCGTAATGGTAGATGCGGCCTAAGGCTGCCGCCGCGTTTTTATGGTGGAATTCGGCTGCTTCCATGTAATTCTTGCGCGCGGCATTGTAGTCTGCGTAGCGACCGATGGCGTGGGCTTGTGCTTCCGCCAAACGGTAGATGGTTCCGATTTGTTGCTGTTGCAGGGCGGCTGTTTTGATTTGTTCGTATTGTTGCGGATGGTACAGTGCGGCGTCGCTGATGAGTTTTTGTGCCGCGGAGGCAGAACCTAACGTGGCGGCACGGTGGTAGTAATCGTGCGCGATATGGTTGTCGGCTTTGATGCCGAGGCCGTAGCGGTAGAGGTCGCCCATGATTTTCAGGGCTTCGGGATGGTTTTTTTCGGCAGCGGCTTTGGCGTAGCGTGCCGCTTGGAACGGGTCTCGTTCGGAAAGTTCGCCGGTCAGGGCGTATTGGGCCAGCTTGGCCTGTGCTTCCGCTTGTTCCTTATCGGCGGCACGACGATACCATTCTAAGGCTTCGGGTTTGCGTTGGGCGGCAAGAAGGTCGGCCAGCAGGGTTTGTGCGGCGATGTGGCCGGCTTGCGCGGCTTGTTCGAGATATTGTTCGGCTTGTGCGTGGTTGTGGCTGACGCCTGTGCCGTAGAAGTAGATTTGACCGAGTTGCCAGCAGGCAGCAGTCACACCGAGCGTGGCCGCTTTTTCGTATTGTTCGATGGCTGTTTCAACGTCGCCTTGGCGTTGATGATGGCGTGCCAGATGGTAATACGCAGGCGCAGCATATCGGGCAGCGGCAAGCTCCGCCCAGTAGAGGGATTGTGGATCATTGCGCTGTGCGTGGTAACGCATGAGGATTAATTGGGCTTCGAGGTGACCTTGCTCACCCAGCCAGGCGTATTCGTTAAGAAGCTGTCCGGTCGGGGTGCCGTTGTATTCGCGTTGTTGCAGCAGGGTGAAGAGTGCCATGGGGTGGCGTTGGGCAGCGGCGGCTTCCAACCATGAAAGTGCCTGCTCCAATTGGCCGTTTTGCAGCAGATGGTTGCCCAATGCGAAAGCAGCTTCCGCATAACCCTGCTCTGCCGCCTGTTGCAACAGGGGCAGGGCTTGGGCGGTATGGGATTGTTCCAAAAGGGCGGCGGCTTGCCGGTAGAGGATATCAGGAGCGGCGGTCATGGTTTGCGGGCGGATATAAAGTGGAAGACGGATGCTGTGGCATATGGGCGGCGATACCGGTTGAGGGCTTTGTAAAAATATTGCTCGGCATAGTTTTGCTGGCTTATCTTTAGGATGCTTAGCTTGTTATATTGTTTTGCCTAGGGGCATCCATATTTTGTGTGTTACAAAAGGCTCAGCTTGAGTCGGTATGCGCTCATGACAGCTCGGTCATTATACTGTCTTTGTAATTTATTGTTAATGATAAATGCAGGTTTTTGTGTTTGATTTACATGGAAGTAGCCAAGGTATTGATTGCTTCAGGCCGTCTGAAATATTTTCAGACGGCCTGAACTTTCCTTCGCTAAGTCAGGTTGTCGGTATGGAAGAGTCGGATGTGTCTTTGTTGGGGAAAAACACCTGACTGTAGAAGTTGCCGTTAATTTGGGTCACGTTGAGGTGGTACATACGGTAGGCATGGAACAGGTCGCTGTCAGGCGGTGTCGGATGATTCCAAAATTCTGCCAAGGTATTTTGGTCGGTTATGCCGGGAATATCATAATAGGCACGGCCGAGAACCTTAACTGGCATATTGTGAATCAGGCCGGACAGGCCGCTGGTGCTGTTGATGGTAACCATGCCGAGGCCGTGGCGCAGGAAAACGGGCAGGGGGACATCATGGACGTAAGTGATACGGCCTTTGAGTTTGGGGTGTTTTTTGATAAAGCGTTTGATGTCGCGCGAGTAGTCGATAAAGCCGCGGTCCATCGGATGATGCTTGATGATGAGGTTGGTATCGGCAGGCGCGTGCGCGGCAAAGGAGGCCAAAATATGGAGCAGGAAGCTGCGGACGCTGGAAAAGTCACAATGGATGCGGACTTGGCTGTCGTTGAATACCTGCAAGGGAACAATAAAAAATTTGCCGTATTTGCCCGCCTCCACGCGTTTGGCGATTTGGATGTCTTCAATATAGTAGTTCAAACGCTTGAGGATGGAGATTGACCACAGTTTGAGGTAATGGCCGGCATTGGATGCGCGGTGGTGGATGTAGTTCGGGTACTTGTTCGGGTTGCGGAACAATTCGATATAGTAACGGACGGCGTTTTTGGCCATGGGCATAAACCCGCCGCGTACCGGCGTCGGCGCTTTGTATTCTTGCTGTGCCAGCTTGGGGAATTGTTCCAAAAAAAAGTCGGCACGGCGCGGTAACGGGGAAAATGCGTTGACGCCGTCTTTTTCTAAGGTGATGTAGTAGGGGCGGAAATAACCTTCTTCAAACGCCCAGAAACCGACTTGGTTTTCGTTTGCAATGCGTTTTGCAATGACGTGATAAGGGCGTGTGTCGCCAAAGCAGACAACCGCCTGGATGTGATGTTGAACGATGTATTCTTGCAAAAATTCAGGAAAGGCATCGTAGTTGTCGTTAAAAACAACGGTATGAGCTTGAGTGGGCGGATAAAAATAGTCGTCGCCTGCATTAAAGTTGAATTTATGTACGGTTTTGCCGTTTTCAGTCAGCCAATTGGCAAGGCGCAGAAAAAAATCGCCGACAGGACTTTGAAGCAGCAGGATATTTTCTGCGCTTTCAAGCAGGTTTTGCAGGTTGTTTTTGAGGACGGTCTGTTTCATGTCGCAATGTGGTTTTGTTTTTTATGTAATAGTTTTGAGTTGAACTTTCAAGCATACGCCAAGCGTATTAACGATGCAAAGGCAATGATGCCGCAATTGAAGCTGGTTTATGACGCATTGTTAACTTTGATGGTGTTTATTTGAAAGATCGATATAGTTGTTTGATTTTACCTAATTTTTTAGCAAAGTACCCGCGATGTAATCCGTTGTTGTTTTTTTGCATATTTTTTTGTCGTATCAGGATTTGGGCAGCGGTTTCCGCATTAATGGCCTGATGGGTTTCGGGATGGATATAGTCGGGGTAGTGGATGAGCGTGCCGGCAATCAGCTGCCAAAGCTCAAGCCTGCGGCTGCGGCGCGGAATGGGGAGCAGATCTTGGGTAAGTCCCCAACCTGCGTAAAAAGGCAGACCGTAGCAGCTGACTTTTTTGCCGCGCAACAAGGATTCAAAACCAGTCAGCGAAGTCATGGTATGTATTTCGTCTGCGTATTGGAGACAGGTCAGGATATCGGCTTGTTCGACGGTTTGGTCGGCATATCGTGCCGTATCTTCAGGGGAAATATGGCCGATGCGGTTACCGCTGACTACATCTGGATGCGGTTTGTAGATGATATAGGCATCGGGATTGCGTTCGCGTACGGTACGGAGCAGATCCAGATTGCGATAGATTTGGGGCGAACCGTAGCGGATAGACGCATCATCTTCAACCTGGCCGGGAACGAGGATTACGGTTTTGTTGGTTGACGGGACCGTGAAGTCTGAGCTGCCGACGTTGTATTTACTGATGTGGTTTTCGGTCAGCATTTTTTGCAGCTTCAAGGCCGTCTGAAAGTCCTGGTCGTCGAAGTTTTGGTTTTGGAGGATGTGTTCAAGACGTGACGGGGTTTCGGCATTGAAATAAATGCCCATATCGTCGGTAACGAGCGACAGCGGTGGCACTAAATTAGAACCGAGTCCGACCGAGCGGATAAAGCCGTCTTCCATGCGCAGCAGGGGGATATTATGTTGTTCGGCAAAACGGACGATGGCCTCTTTGCCGTTGCCCCAAGCTAGGATGCGTGCATCGTCGGACAGTTTGACCCCTGCCAGTTTTTGGGTGGAGGAGATAAATTTCAGACGGCATGAGGGTACGTTAAAGAACGGTTTGGCAACCGCGCGTTTCCACAAAGACATGCCGACGCAATACAACTCTCCACGCAATTTGTCGTTTTTGCGTTTGACCGTTGCCAGATAGTCGATAACATCAAAGAGGCTGCCTGCTTCGCCGGTATTGGGGTTGAGGTAGCGGCTGTATTGCAGATAGGCTGCTGCGAAGAGTTGCAGCAAGTTGCGGCGGGCGCGGCGTTGGGTTTGAACAAGGCTGCCGATTTTGGGATGGCGGTCGTTGCTTACGCCCCATCCGGCGTACCACGGCAGGCCGAAGGTGGTCAGTGGTTTGCCGCACAAAAGCGCCTCAAAACCCATTTGCGAGGTAACGCAATAAACCTTATCGACGTTTTGCAACAAAGAAATCGGATTGATGTCTTCTGCCAAAAGATGGACGCGGTGTTGCTGCGCCAGTTGGGTCAGATAGCCTTGTTTTTTGCCGCACAAAACATCGGGATGGGTTTTTACCCAGATATCGGCTTGCGGGTTTTCATTCAAGGCCGTCTGAAACATCAGTTCAAACGTAGAGGCGTCTGCGCCGCCATATTGGATGGCCATATCGCCGAAGGTTTGGTCGATGATGAGGACGGTTTCGGGTTTGGATGGGGAACGTAAAGGATGATCTTCTGAAAGTTCGGGCGCGTGGTTGTATTTGGACAGGTGGTGTTGCAGGATGAAATCCATCGCCTGTTGCGCTTGAGCCAAGGTTTCAGACAGCATGGTATCGGCGGCGAGAATCAGTTGTTCCAAACGTGAAGGACGGGTGGTGTCGTAGTAGATGCCGATATCGTCATAGACGATGGAATAGGGCGGATAACCGGAGACGCCCAGTCCGAGCGAGCGTAAAAAACCGTCTTCCAATGCAATAAAGGGAAGCCGGTGTTCAGCGGCGAAAGTACGCGCTTTGTGTGTCGTCGGGCGCAAACCCCAGCCGACGACAGTCTCTGTACCTTTTCCATCTTTGCAGATATGAAACTCAGGCAATAGGGTGGAGAGATGGGGAATTTTGCGGATGCCGCGAGAGGGAATGTAGGCGTTTTTCACAATGCGTTTTCGTCGATTATTGTTATTAATAGATTGTAGGCCGTCTGAAAAGAGGAGCATTCTTTCAGACGGCCTGAATTATTTTTAAAACTTTTTAAAACGTGACTGCTTCAGCCAATACTTTGCCGGCCAAGTCTTTAGGCGACAGATTCGGCTCGCCTTGCAGCGGCCAGTCGATACCGACGGTCGGATCATTCCAAATCAGCGAGTGTTCGGCTTTGGGGTTGTAATAGTCTGTGCATTTATAGACGAACTCGGCTTCATCGCTCAGTACATAGAAGCCGTGAGCGAAACCTTCGGGTACCCACAGTTGGCGTTTGTTTTCTGCAGACAAGATCTCGCCTACCCATTTGCCGAAAGTAGGGGAGTCTTTACGCATATCGACGGCCACGTCGAATACTTCGCCGACAACCACGCGCACGAGTTTGCCTTGTGTGTTTTCAGTTTGATAGTGCAGGCCGCGCAATACGCCTTTGCTGGATTTGGAGTGGTTTTCCTGCACGAAGGTGCGGTCGCAGACTTGGGTCTTGAACCACTCGTCGCGGAAAGTTTCCATAAAAAAGCCGCGCGCATCGCCGAAGACTTGCGGCTCAAGCAGTTTTACGTCAGGAATGGCGGTATCAATGATGTTCATTGTTTTATCTTTCATCTAAAGGCCGTCTGAAAAGTTTCAGACGGCCTCAAACATTATTTTTTCAACAGGCGCAGCAAATATTGGCCGTATTGGTTTTTCGCCATCGGGCGCGCCAGCTCTTCCAGTTTTTCATCGGAAAGCCAACCGTTGCGCCAAGCAATTTCTTCCAGGCAGGCGATTTGCAGGTCTTGGATGTTTTGTACGGTTTGGACGAATGAAGCGGCTTCGTGCAGGCTCTCGTGGGTGCCGGTGTCCAACCATGCGAAACCGCGTCCTAAAAGTTGAACCGACAATGAACCGTCTTCCAAATACATTTGGTTGAGGTCGGAAATTTCCAATTCGCCGCGGGCGGACGGTTTGATTTGTTTGGCGAACTCGACGACGCGTTGGTCGTAGAAGTACAAGCCGGTTACCGCCCAATCGGATTTGGGCTGTTGCGGTTTCTCTTCGATAGACAGGGCGTTGAAGTTTTCGTCAAATTCAACCACGCCGAAACGCTCGGGGTCTTTGACTTGATAGCCGAATACGGTTGCGCCGTGGGTCTTGGCGGCGGCCTGTTTCAATGTTTGCGTAAATGATTGGCCGTAGAAAATATTATCGCCCAAAACCAAGCAAACATTGTCGTTGCCGATAAATTCTTCGCCGATGATAAATGCCTGTGCCAAGCCGTCCGGACTGGGTTGCACGGCATAACTGATGGAAATGCCGAAATCGCTGCCGTCGCCGAGCAGGCGTTTGAAAGAGGCGTTGTCTTCAGGCGTGGTAATGACCAAAATATCGCGGATTCCTGTCAGCATCAATACGGACAGGGGATAGTAAATCATGGGCTTGTCGTACACGGGCAGCAGCTGTTTGGATACCCCGCGCGTGATGGGGTAGAGGCGAGTGCCGCTGCCGCCGGCAAGGATAATGCCTTTCATGGGTTTTCTCCTGAGTAGTGTGTGTTTGCGTGATTTTCAGACGGCCTAATATGGGAACAGGCCGTCTGAAAACTTATTTTCCGGTGCCTAAACGCTCTAAACGGTAGCTGCCGTTCAATACGTTTTGCCACCAGGTTTTGTTGTCCAAATACCATTGCACTGTTTTGCGGATGCCGGATTCGAATGTTTCTTGAGGTTTCCAGCCCAGCTCCCTGCCGATTTTGGCAGCGTCGATGGCATAGCGTACGTCATGGCCGGGACGGTCTTGTACGAAAGTAATCAAATCTTCATAACGTGCCACGCCGGCCGGTTTTTCAGGAACAAGCTCTTCCAGCAGGGTACAGATGGTTTTGACGACTTCAATATTGGCTTTTTCATTGTGGCCGCCGATATTGTAGGTCTCGCCGACAACACCTTCGGTAACAACCTGATACAGCGCGCGCGCGTGGTCTTCGACAAACAGCCAGTCGCGGATTTGCATACCGTCGCCGTAAACGGGCAGCGGTTTGCCGTCAAGCGCGTTCAGAATCATCAAAGGAATGAGTTTTTCCGGAAAATGGTAAGGGCCGTAGTTGTTGGAACAGTTGGTTACGATGGTCGGCAAACCGTAAGTACGCAGCCATGCACGGACGAGGTGGTCGCTGGACGCTTTAGAAGCAGAGTAGGGGCTGGACGGCGCGTATGGCGTGGTCTCGGTAAACAAATCGTCTGTGCCGTGCAAATCGCCATAGACTTCATCGGTAGAAATATGGTGAAAACGGAAGGCTTCGCGCTTTTCAGACGGCATTTGTTGCCAGTAGGCGCGGGCTGCTTCAAGCAGATTGAATGTACCGACGATATTGGTTTGGATAAATTCGCCTGCCGAATCGATAGAGCGGTCGACATGGCTTTCCGCAGCCAAGTGCATCACGGCATCAGGCTGGTGTTGTGCGAATACGCGGTCGAGTTCGGCGCGGTCGCAAATATCCACTTGTTCAAAAGCATAGCGAGGATTATTGGCTACCTCAGTCAAAGATTCCAAATTGCCGGCATAAGTCAGCTTATCGACATTGACGACAGAGTCTTGGGTGTTTTGGATAATATGACGGACAACGGCAGAACCGATAAAGCCCGCGCCGCCGGTAACAAGGATTTTTTTCATAAGTTTCAGAGGATAGTCAAAATAATATAAAC